>NZ_BAAAPN010000001.1:0-50092 GCF_039531165.1 Nostocoides vanveenii
TGAAAGCGGTCTCGAGAAACTGCCCGGAGGCGGCCATATAGCTGCCCGGTAGCGGCCACGAGAAGTGCCCGCTGGCGGTCACGGGGTCTGCCCGACACGAAGTTCGTTGGCCTGACCACGTCCGGTGGTTGGGGCTCCTCCTGGGGTGCGCTGGCGGTGCTGAAGCGTCGACCGCCCCCAGGAGGGACACCGTGAAGTCTGCCGAGGAGATCATGAACATGTTGGAAGCTTTCGACCTGACCGGGTCGTTGCGTGACGCCGGGGAGTTGTCCGGGGTCTCGCACCACACCGTCGCCAGGTACGTCGCCGCCCGCGAAGCGGGCACCCTGTCCGAGCGTCCCGCCGCCCGAGCTCGGCTGGTCGATGAGTTCCTGCCGAAGGTCGAGGAGTGGATCGAACGCTCGAAGGGGAAGCTGCGCGCGGACCGTGCCCACGAGAAGTTGCTCGCCCTGGGGTACACCGGGTCCGAGCGCACGACCCGGCGGGTGGTCGCGGCGGTGAAGAAGGACTATCGCCTCGGCCGGGTTCGGGTCCACCGGCCGTGGGTCACCGAGCCGGGGATGTGGCTGCAGTACGACTTCGGCGACGGCCCGGTCATCGACGGGGTGAAGACCACGTTGTTCATCGCGTGGTTGGCGTGGTCCAGGTTCCGGGTGGTCCTGCCGATCCGGGACAAGACGATGCCGTCGGTGATGGCCGCGCTCGATGTCACGCTGCGCCCCCTCGGCGGCGCCCCGACCTACGTCCTGACCGACAACGAGAAGACCGTCACCACCGAGCACATCGCCGGGATGCCGGTGCGCAATCCCGGGATCGTCGCGTTCGCCCGGCACTACGGCGTCACGATCCACACCTGCGTCCCCGCCGATCCCGCGTCCAAGGGTGGGTCGGAGTCGTCGGTGAAGATCGCTAAGGCCGACCTGGTCCCGAAGGAGACGAACCTGCGGCAGGAGTACACCTCCTTCGCTGAGCTCGAGGCCGCGTGTGCGGAGTTCTGTGGCCACGTCAACACCCGGTTCACCGGGTCACCCGCCGGGTCCCGGTGGAGATGCTCGCCGAGGAACAGACCCGGCTGCACCCCATCCCGCTGACACCGCACACCGTCGCGTTCGGGGTGACCNGCGGGTTCACCGGGTCACCCGCCGGGTCCCGGTGGAGATGCTCGCCGAGGAACAGACCCGGCTGCACCCCATCCCGCTGACACCGCACACCGTCGCGTTCGGGGTGACCCGCACGGTCCCGCCGAGTACCCCGATGGTCTCCTTCGAGGGCGGGCAGTACTCCGTCCCGGCCCGGCTGCTCGGTCAGACCGTGTGGGCCCGGGTCTACGGGCAGGGCGCCGAGGAGGCGATCGTGCTGGTCCACGTCGGCCCGTGCGGGCCGGTCGAGGTCGCTCGTCACGCCCGGGCCACCCCGGGCACCCCGAGGATCAACGACGACCACTTCCCCCACACCCCGGTCGGGCACTGCAGCGGAAACCGTTGGCCCGCAACACTGCTGAGGCCGAGTTCCTCGCCATCGGTGACGGTGCCCGGTTGTGGCTGAGCGAGGCCGCGGCCGCGGGCACGACAAAGATCCGGGTCAAGATGGCCCAGGCCGTGACCCTGGCGAAGCTGTTTCGATACCAAGGACGTCGACTGGGCGCTCGGCCACGCCGCGGTCCACGCCCGGTTCGCCGAGGCCGACCTCGCCTCCATCCTCGACCACCACCAGCACACCACGAAGAACGCCGCGGTCAGCCGCGCCGGAGAAGACGGGTCCCTGACCCAGGGCACCGCCAGTTGGGCCGCCCTCGGCGCCACCCCGACCCCGACCCCGACGACACCGACGGCGGCAGGTAGCGACCCGAACCTCACGGTCAACGACCATCGGCCGCAGGTGACCTCGTGAGCCCGGCAGCGAAAGCACCAGTCCCGCCCCTGGGCGTACCTGCCCCACCCCCGCTACCCGATGACCTTCAGACGCTCCTGCGCCGGTTGCGGCTGCCCCACATCCGCCGCCACGCCCCCGAGGTCGTCGCGACCGCGAAGGCCCAACGGTGGGAACCCGTCGAGGTCCTACGGGCCCTGCTCGGCGAAGAAGCCGCCGGCCGGGAACGCTCCGCCCTCGCCACCCGCCGCGCCGCCGCCGGGTTCCCCACCGGCAAGACATTCGACGCGTGGGACCCCCAAGCCTGCTCGATCCCCTCAACGAAGTGCAGCTCGCGAACGAACTGCGAACCGCCGCCCATGGACTTGCCCTGGTTGGCGACATAGCGCCCTCAACGAAGTGCAGCTCGCGAACGAACTGCGACCTGTCCCCATCTCCAAGGCCAGGACACGTTCATTCCACGCCCCTCAACGAAGTGCAGCTCGCGAACGAACTGCGACGCATCGACGGCCGACCCTTGTACCGCGGCGCGGCTCGCCCTCAACGAAGTGCAGCTCGCGAACGAACTGCGACGGGCTCGACCCCGCGCTACTACTCACCCACTTGCGATACCCCTCAACGAAGTGCAGCTCGCGAACGAACTGCGACGACGTCAGCGATCGACTCGTCGGCCACGAGGTTGCCGCCCTCAACGAAGTGCAGCTCGCGAACGAACTGCGACCCTAGCCGTCGCCGTAGCCGTCGCCGTCGCCCCCTCAACGAAGTGCAGCTCGCGAACGAACTGCGACAACCCGGCCCCGCACGCGCCCGACGCGACACCGACGAGCCCTCAACGAAGTGCAGCTCGCGAACGAACTGCGACGCCGGCCTGGCCGCTGGAGGTGTTGCCCTCGATCGCCCCTCAACGAAGTGCAGCTCGCGAACGAACTGCGACTCGCGCTCCTTCTCAAACTCGGTGATCGCTTCCCGCGCCCCTCAACGAAGTGCAGCTCGCGAACGAACTGCGACCAACGGTAGAGGCGTACGACTCGGCAACGGTCTGGGCCCCTCAACGAAGTGCAGCTCGCGAACGAACTGCGACCACGGCCGATCAGGTCGGGGATCTGGCGTCGGCGATCACCCTCAACGAAGTGCAGCTCGCGAACGAACTGCGACCGGTCGGTCACGAAGCGGCAACAGTCTCGGGTGGTGATCCCTCAACGAAGTGCAGCTCGCGAACGAACTGCGACCTGCGCGCCGCGTTCCCCAACGACCTGGCCGGCATCCCTCAACGAAGTGCAGCTCGCGAACGAACTGCGACGGAGACGAACCACTCGGGCACGAACCCGTCGAGCTTCCCTCAACGAAGTGCAGCTCGCGAACGAACTGCGACGCCGGCCAGCGTGAGCCATCCGGGGAGCGGGCGATCCCTCAACGAAGTGCAGCTCGCGAACGAACTGCGACTGATCCCTTCCCCGACAGTGACCGTAACCGGTCGATTGGACCCTCAACGAAGTGCAGCTCGCGAACGAACTGCGACTGCGCGCCGCGCGGCGGCGACTGTCCGGCCCGCCCCCTCAACGAAGTGCAGCTCGCGAACGAACTGCGACATGTCCTCGACGATCGCGAAGCGGTTCGAGAAGACGTACCAGCCCCCTCAACGAAGTGCAGCTCGCGAACGAACTGCGACAACCAACGGCAGCGTCAACGAGATCTATGGAGACCTGAGCCCTCAACGAAGTGCAGCTCGCGAACGAACTGCGACACAGGCGCCGCGCCGGAATCGCGAAGCTCGCTCGGGTCCCCTCAACGAAGTGCAGCTCGCGAACGAACTGCGACGGGGGCGACGGTGTCGTCGGGGAGCCACATTTCGGTGCACCCTCAACGAAGTGCAGCTCGCGAACGAACTGCGACATGCTGATCTATCCACCAGCGGACCACGCCGTCTTCGAGCCCTCAACGAAGTGCAGCTCGCGAACGAACTGCGACGTCCAGCCTGCCGGCGCAGATCGTCATCAAGGTCATGGCCCTCAACGAAGTGCAGCTCGCGAACGAACTGCGACGTCGGCGACGTCCTGCCAGGCGTTGCCGGTCGGGTGCCCTCAACGAAGTGCAGCTCGCGAACGAACTGCGACAGCCCGAAGCGACGGGCCAGCGACCGGTCGGCCGCCGACCCCTCAACGAAGTGCAGCTCGCGAACGAACTGCGACGCCGTATGCAGGAACCGCAACCCGAGAACAATCAGCCCCCCTCAACGAAGTGCAGCTCGCGAACGAACTGCGACATGCCCCTCGGCCTGCCGACCGCTGACCCAGAACCGCCCTCAACGAAGTGCAGCTCGCGAACGAACTGCGACCCGCCGGAAGAGCATGACCAGCGAATCCGACTCGGGGTCCCCTCAACGAAGTGCAGCTCGCGAACGAACTGCGACCGAGCCGAAGACCGCTGGGCCGAGAGCCGGATGGAGCCCCCTCAACGAAGTGCAGCTCGCGAACGAACTGCGACGATGAAGTACTCCGTGCCACTCCCGCCCTGCGTCATCGGCCCTCAACGAAGTGCAGCTCGCGAACGAACTGCGACTTCGGGGCAAGCCGGATGAGGGCGCGGCCGCGATCTTCCCTCAACGAAGTGCAGCTCGCGAACGAACTGCGACTGAACTTGAAGGTCGGCTTGAGGACGTCGTTCCACATCCCTCAACGAAGTGCAGCTCGCGAACGAACTGCGACATGGCTGATCGTGGCGGACGGGAACAAGTTGTGGCTCCCTCAACGAAGTGCAGCTCGCGAACGAACTGCGACGCGGTCACCGGCGCAACGCCGGGGCTGCGGCCGCCCGCGGCGCCCTCAACGAAGTGCAGCTCGCGAACGAACTGCGACGAGGTTGCGGCGACGCTGAGACGGTTTCCCGCTGATCCCTCAACGAAGTGCAGCTCGCGAACGAACTGCGACGTGAGCGCCGCGCCTGAGCCACACCTGCCCGACGACCCCTCAACGAAGTGCAGCTCGCGAACGAACTGCGACCGGCGGGCGCCAAGCAGGTCGACGCGACCGCCAGCCCCCCTCAACGAAGTGCAGCTCGCGAACGAACTGCGACACGGCGTGGCCGCGGGGGCTTCCGTGACGGGGACCCCTCAACGAAGTGCAGCTCGCGAACGAACTGCGACACCATCGCGCGCCTCATCAACGGGGACGCGTCGTGAGCCCCCTCAACGAAGTGCAGCTCGCGAACGAACTGCGACGGCGGCTCGGTGCCGCCCAGCAGCTTCCCGTCCGGCGCCCCTCAACGAAGTGCAGCTCGCGAACGAACTGCGACCGGGCGGCTGATTTGAGCCGGTGCCCGTCTCGTCCACCCCTCAACGAAGTGCAGCTCGCGAACGAACTGCGACGCCCTCGGCCATACCCCACGCCACCAAAGCCCGATACCCCTCAACGAAGTGCAGCTCGCGAACGAACTGCGACCACGCGGCGGATCAGCGTCTCTCAAGATCAGGTGCCGGTCCCTCAACGAAGTGCAGCTCGCGAACGAACTGCGACCTCCGTGACCACACGAGCGCTCCCGCGCCGCCGCCCGGCCCTCAACGAAGTGCAGCTCGCGAACGAACTGCGACAGCGGATAGCCGCCCGGCGGGGGCGGGCTCGTCACGGTCCCTCAACGAAGTGCAGCTCGCGAACGAACTGCGACGACGGGCCGAAGTGGCGGGACTGCTACACCGACGGGTGCCCTCAACGAAGTGCAGCTCGCGAACGAACTGCGACGCGATCACCAGTGCGGGGGCTGTGAAACGCCGCGCTGTCCCTCAACGAAGTGCAGCTCGCGAACGAACTGCGACGTGGACGCGACCGGGGACGTCGCGGGGGTGCCCGTCGACCCTCAACGAAGTGCAGCTCGCGAACGAACTGCGACCCCCGTCGAGCGCCGGCCACAGTAGCGCCGTGGTGACCCTCAACGAAGTGCAGCTCGCGAACGAACTGCGACCCTGCAAGCGATGGGCCGCGCCCGGATCGCTAAGTGCGCCCTCAACGAAGTGCAGCTCGCGAACGAACTGCGACCACCAGAATCGGGTGCCGCCGATCGCGAGGTCGTCCAGGTCCCCTCAACGAAGTGCAGCTCGCGAACGAACTGCGACTGTCGGCAGACCCGTAGGTCGCCCGCAATGTTGCCACCCTCAACGAAGTGCAGCTCGCGAACGAACTGCGACCACCCGCGGAACTCGCCGGCGGGCGGCCGATTTGAGCCGCCCTCAACGAAGTGCAGCTCGCGAACGAACTGCGACCGCTCCACTAAGGCTAGTCCACTGACCAGGCAAAACGTGAAACTTCACGTGGGGTTGGGGGACAGGGCATCTTGGGATCGACAAATCTCCGGAGTGGCGACGCACTCATGTCCGCTGACCTGGACATTCGACTCACGTGCAGTTCCCCCACACACGATGGGAGCGATAACCTCACGTCCGGGCGGATCAGATGACGAAGTCCCGCTTGATTCCTGACCTGCGCCCGAGGAAGGTGCAACGAGAGTCGCCTCCATCGACCGGGCCAAGGTCGCCGATGAGAATCGAGTCATCGTCGGTCATCAGCGATTCCAGCTGGCGAATGAGCCGCGCCAACTTCACCGGGCCAATGTCGACCAGGAACACTGAGTACTGAACGCGATCACCATAGGCCGCAAGCGCATTCCCGATCCGCAGGCGACGGCGATCGTCCGGGATGTCGTAGGCCACCAGCGTGCGCCGTGCGTCTCTCCTCACTTCAGACGCACTCCGACATACCGATCCTGGCTCCCGTCGAGTGTTCCGAGCACCATCCTTGCCTGGATCTCAACGGTCCGCCGCCACGTGGCGGGATAACCAAAGACGGGGTGCCGAATGGACTGGTCAAGGCGACGTTCGAAGGCTCCGACCAGCGCCCGCCGTCCGTCGTCCCGCAGCCGGGTGCCCCCGAGAACAGAAGTCAGCATGTGGGAAGTGAACTCACCGTTGTTGATGGCACCGATGACGACGGCGTCGGCGAGCGGGACCCGGAATTCCTCCATGAGGTCGAGCGCCATTGCGGGTTTGTTCCTGCCCGCCGAGTGGAGAACCCCGGCGTGCGGGTCAAGGCCGCAGATCACCAGCGCGCGCACGCAGACGCCCAGGAGGAGCCCATAGGCGAAGTTCAGCGAGACGTTGAGCGGATCCAGCGCTCCACGGCCTTCCCGACCTGGCCACCTTCGGGCGAACGTGTCACGGGTGGGGACCGCGAGCATCGACGCCATCCGATCGAAGTACACCGCCGCCGCTTCACCTTCGAAGCCCAGCACTTGTAACGGCGTCGCCGCGTGCGCCGCCTGCCGGGAGAGCCGTCGCAGGTGATCCACCTTGTCCTGGAGGGGTTCTCGGGCCGAACGGCGCATCTGCGTCGCCTGGTTGGCGATCTTTGTCGAAATGAACTCCCGGGCCAGCGCAAGAGCAACGTCGGCGGGAGGATTTCGTTGCGCGACCCGGGCGGCCCCGTTGGGGCTTCTGGTCGAACGGGCGTACCCGACAACAGTGCCCCGCCCACTGCACCAGGTAACCGGTATGCCGCGCCACAGCAACTCGCGCATGAGCGCCGACGACACATCCACGTTGCCGTGGACCACCAGGGCGGCCACGAGTTCGATCGGAACGGACGCGAGCTTGTCCTCGGACCGCTGCACAACGACACGGCCAGCCGACAGGGAAGCCCGGGCACCGGGGGTGGTCACATGCAAGGTCTCCCCATCCGGCTCCGTCACTTTGATCGCGTGCGTGATCCGCGTTTCGCGTCGTTCCTCGGGCAAACAGACACCCGCATGCGAACACAGGCGGCAACGCGGATCGTCCCGAAGTGGATCCGGGGCGCAGGCAGCCTCGACGACAACGCGGGTCAGGTCGACGTAGCTCCGCGCTTCCTCTCGCGCCGCGTCGTCGATGGCGACGCTGACCTCCTTGTGGTGGTTCGTGAAGTACACCGCGCCGCCTGTCACCCGATGCCCCATGTCTTCGAGGCACATGGCCTGCAACGTCAGCTGGATGCGCTGGGCTGCAGTGACTTCCGCGCGCCTGCGGAGTGGGGACGACTTGTACTCGACGATTCGAAGGCCGTCGCCATCGTCGGCAACGACGTCGCAGCGCCCGACCAACCCGAGTTGCGCATGGATCACCTCGACAGATCGCCTCGCGGCCCGCCGGTCGTCTCTCCTCGCGTCGACGGCGCCGTGCGCGGCCACGCCATGCTCAATCGCAAAGCTCGGTGTCGTCTCGCCAGCGGCCTCCAACCACGCGCGGCGCGAGCAGAATACTGTGTGCGCGACCAGGCTGATCGGAAGCGGATCAGCCATTGGGCGTCGTCCGTGTCGCGTGACCCGACAACAGCTGGCGCTCGGGCGCGGACGCGGACCCGGTCTTGCGGATGGGAAAGCGCACAATCGCGACCACTCCTTGACTCCCCAGCCAGGTGCGTGCGGGCAAAGCGTCGTCATCCGAACCGAACGCTCCGAGGTCGAAGGCGCCGGTGGTGACAAGTTGGCGGAATGCCCTCTGCGAATATGGTTGCGTGACAACGGGGAGTGCAGCCATTTGGGGGTGAACGCCCCGTCGTGGCCACATTCCGGGAGACTGGCTCAGTCCCTCATGGGTCGATGAGGAAACCGCCGCGACCGGCAGGGCCGCGAGGCCCCACAGCGCAAGCCACGCAAGCACGTTGTCGGTCGGCTGCGGAATGGTGAACCCCGTCGGAGTACGTGAGTCAGGCTTGTTGGCACCGCACTCATCGACGAGAGCAGCTCCGGTCAACCCGGCACTCATGGCGCCCACAGTTCGAGCAGCGACCGCACGGGCGAGCAGATGCAGCCGATTGACCATGATCTCTTCGCCACGATTTCGCGTCTTCATCTCCCAGCGACTCGCTCCCTTGTCGGGTTGGGCGTCCTTGTCGCCGGCGTGCCACCACGCGGGTTCACCCAGGCCGGCGAGGAAGGCCCAATCCAGGTCTGTCATGAGGGGGCCCAAGCGATCCAGCGTTTCCTTACGCTGGGCCAGGTAGCCTTCCCAGTCGTCCGGCTTGATCCCAGCCCGCGGGCTGAAGAGTCCCTTCCCGGCGTTGGACAGACCATCGATCCGCGCCTGAAGCCACGAATCGGCCTGCAGATGTCGCTCAGCGTGCCGCCGCACGGCCGCGGCGACAACGTCCACCGATTCCGCGGAACACGTCACCTGCGCTCTGCTTGGGACCACCTCTCGCCCGGACTCCACCTCATCGAACGTCCACTTCAGGTATGCAGGCCCCAGCCCGGCCTCGTCCAGAATGCCGGCCAGTCCCACCGGCGCCAACAATGCCAGGGCCGACGAGGGGTCTCCCGGCAGTTCGATCGTCACCATCAGTGGCCCTCTTTCGACACGGTTCCGTCAGCGGCCCGGACAAGGGCTTCGAGGTAGGCACAGCCCCAGATTCCGTAGAGCGCTTCGGTCGTCTCGATGACGTCATGCCATGCCGTCGAGTCGAAG
Source organism: Nostocoides vanveenii (assembly GCF_039531165.1). NCBI lineage: Bacteria > Bacillati > Actinomycetota > Actinomycetes > Micrococcales > Intrasporangiaceae > Nostocoides > Nostocoides vanveenii. The sequence goes on from NZ_BAAAPN010000001.1 coordinate 9,353, forward strand.
AGCGCGCGAGACGCAGCGAGACTGCCGGGGAGTTCGGTGTCATCGGCCAGCCCGACGCTGCCATGGGGAAAGAATGGCCGCCCCCACCCATGACTCGTGCCGGCGAGACGCGCCACTAGGACCCGGCGTGACTCATCAAGGTCTCCGGACAACGCAAGCCACGCCAGCGCCGCGCTGAGCTGCTCGTGCCGCCACGCTGGGGGTAGTCCACCTCGCTCCCGGCGCACTTTCCAGGCCGGGCGCTGGGAGCTCTTCGCCAGCAGGGGACCCGTGGTGTTTAACAGCCGGTATTTCTGGAATCGCCGATCCCGTTTGCCGGCGTCATGCCAGATGCCCGCGGCGTAGAGAACTGCCAGAAGGTCTCCTGGAAGGCCAAGGTCGATGCCGAGTCGTTGAGCTCGCTCGGCGACGTCGCGGCAGTGGTCCTCGAGGTGCACGCCCTGCGAACTCGCCGTCAGCTCCTGCCGGATGGACTCGTCCTTGAGCACGGCGTCCTTCGGGACGAGGACGACCCACGCGTCATCACCCTCGGTGTCGAATGAGGCCGCGACCGTCGACGGCATGCCCAGCCGCTCGCTCGCCAACTCATCCTGCTCCTCGCCATCGGTAACCGCGAGCAAGTCCTCTGCGTCGGCCCCACCGAGCACGACGTACTCCGGGTGATCCTCCAACGGCTTGAGCCGCGCCAGCCGGCCCGGCACGTCATCGACCAGCACTCCTTCGAGAACCAACCTGTGGTCGGCATCGACTACCACCATGGCACCGGGCGTGAGCTGCGTCGAGATAGCGTCGCCATCGCGTTGGGGACTCGCGGTCTTGCCGTCGGCCGCGACCAGGAAGATCCGTTCGTGGTCATCGCGACCGCTCCCGATGAGCCGTTCCAGCACAGCGCGTGCCGTCGTGATCGTCGCCGGCAGGATCTCCCGATCGACGGGAAGGGTCGCGACGATCAGAGCCGCGGCCGAGGCGTCATCGATCGGCAAGGTGCGCACCACCACCCCGACCATGGCCGTCTCGGCGGTCAGGTCGTCCCGAAGCCAGAAGGCCAGGTCGGGTTCCTGGAACAACGGGAGGCTCGTTGAGCTCAATAGGTCCGCGTCACTTGGCCGAACCCGCGACCACGCGAGCCGGCTTGGCTTAGTCACCGGAAGAGGTGGTGCGGTCGGTCCGCTCAGACCCCACGGTGACGCGTCGCCACCACGCGCGGCAATCTCTTGCAACCAGACATAGCTCGCGACGAGGTCGTCCCGGAGATACGGCATTCGATCCGTGGATGGGGGCGCTGGCGGAACCATGACCTCGACAACGGCATCGGTGCGGCGTCCGCGCCGGTTCACCCGCCCGAATCGCTGGACCAGGGCCGACGCCGGAGCCAGTTCGGTCACCATGCCCGCCAAGTCGAGATCGACGCCGACCTCGGCCGTCTGGCTCGTCACCAGGGCGTCCACGGTTGGACTGCCCTCGACAGTGAAGACGCCCGGGTATGCCGCGCCCATCTCTTCGACATCCATCGGCCGCATCCGGCCCACCCACGTCACGACGGTCAGGCCATGGAACTTCCGCAGGCGGTCGGCAACCTGTGCCGCAGTCGCGACGTGGTTCACGATGACGCCGATCGTGCAAGCCGCGTCGCTTCTTGCTGTGCCAGCCTCGTGCCGCAGCGCCGCGGCTCGCTCGGCGATTTCGTTAACGTATGCCGCTCCAGCCTTCTTCGACGCCGGCTGGCTGGCGCTGATGATCCGTTTGATCGACTTGGTCCCGACCAGCCGTCGCCTCAGTTCGGGGTCGCGCCCGTCACCGTCGATGTCACGTGCCTCAACCGTCACGACCTGGTCACCGACGGGCGTCGAGTTGGTGGCAGTGGCAGTCGTGCTGACGACCTGAAGGGCCGGCACATCGAGCCTCGCAGCCCCGGCGTGACTCAGGGCAGAGACATCTCGCGCGGTGGTCAGAAGCTGGTGGCTGAGGTGCGCTTCGTCCACGATCACGGCGGCGTCCAAGGCGAGAAGACCAGCGTCGCGGGGTCGCGCCAGCGGGGCCGTGCCGTAGCCCCGGAACAATAGTCGCGAGCCCCACATGTCGGGAGTGGCGCAGATGACCATGCAGCGGCGTGGGTCATCGAGCCATTCCCGGGACGAGGCGCGCTGAACTCCCTCCGGCTCGAGGAGAGACGGTTGCCCGCCGCGCATCGACACCACGCTCAGGGTTGGCGCGTCGCCGTGGCTCGAGCCGAGAGGTTCGGCCAGGCCGGCCAACGCGGCCTGGACCGCTGCGAGGATCTCGGGGCGGTCGGGCGCGTCGAGTGCCTGCTGAATCTCCGCCGCATGAACCAGGTGCTGGTCGACGATGGCCCGCCGGTTGACCACGACGGCGAGCCGCCGGGGCACGCGCGGACCTTGGCCCACGGCATTGAGGGCATTGGCGAAGACGTGGACGTCGACGACATTCGACTTGCCGGTTCCTGTTGGCGCGGTGATAGCCCTCGGCCACACCCCTTCCGTGATCACGTGATCGAGCAACCGTTGTTGCCAGGCGAAGGGCTGGTATCCGCCATTGACGGCGGCGAAGAAGGTGCCGAAGGCCGCGGGCGTTAACACGGTGACCAGCCGAGCAGATGCTGGGCGACATCCGGGGCGAGGTCGAAGGGGATCATCAATCCCCCACCGAGATGTCGGCTCTGCCCGAGCGCCCACACCGCGCCGTCGGGAATCTGACCCGCACTCTGTATGGTTGTCGAATACGGTTGCACCACAAGGGACTCCGGATACTTGTGGACGTAGCGTTCCACGTGACTATCGGGGATTCGCCTACTTCCCCCGGCCCAGATCCCGAGGTCCTTGATCGCCTGGACCCGCGCCCGCCGCACCTCTTCGGGGGGTCCGGTCGGCGCGGCGACGCGATCGCGCAGGAGGTGCCCCATTGACAGCAGGGCCGTGTCGTTGAGCGACCAGCGCACATCTTTGCGGGGGCGATTGATCTCGGGCACCGCCGCGATCGCCGGCCGCCAGAAGCGGATCAGGCCAGGCTCAGGCGCCGGCCAGAAACCTGTGGCGTCGAGAGGGGTCCGATCCCGGACCTCGCGGACACCGAGGGCACCGCGGTAGACCTTCCTCACTGACCTGGTCAGCCTCTCGACGACCGCTGCCTCGACCGGATCCGCATCCTGCGGCAGGAGCACGAGGAAGGCGCCACCCGGGTTGTCGATCGCGGCTACTCGGCCGGCCTCGACGTAGTGCAGCGCCACGCGGTTCGGCGGTTGCGGAGAACCCTGAGGGTAGGAACCGGTCAGTAGGGCCGAGGAGTCGGCGCCGAGGAAACTTGTCAAGGTCCGGTGCAGCGCCGCGCAGAAGCGGACGACGTCATGAGCCGGTATGGGCGTATCCACGTGCAGCGCGAGAGCCGCCACCCAGGGGGCAGCCGGCTTGGCCGGGTCGGTCGGGCGGTAATCCAGGTGTTGCAGCCGTGACAACGGCGGCTGCGGCGACGCTGCGACCTGGCTCTCTGAGGGGCGATCCGCACCCAGGGTGGGGCGCTTCGCCGGGTTGCTCCGGACATACGCATCCTCGAGCTCTTCGACCCGGCCGGCTTTCGGCGTGCGCATGACCAGGCCGCCAGCTGGGGGAAACGAGGATTGACGTGCCGACAGGCGGTGGGTCACCTCCATGGGAGCCACCGACGCGTCATACGCCTCCAACACCACGGGGGAGTCGGACTCGCCGAGACAACTGACGTCGGCACACAACGCTTCGATCGCAGCGAACGACTCTGGGGTCAGTTCTTCGGCCCAGGCCCACCAGAGGGCGCCATCGATGGCCACCGCGTCGGACTGCCTTTTGAGAACCTTGCGGACACGCACATTGCCTTTGACCTTTTCGATGACCCCGTCATCCCGATAGGACGAAGTACCCGACACCGATGCCGAGCTGACCGACACGCTCCGGGGGACGCCCAACGCATCCGGCGGGCGCGCCTCGAGCCAACGCAAGGCCGCCAGGCTCGCGTCGCTCGGACGGAGGTCTCCGGCCACCTCGACGGCGGTCGAACCCTTACCAGCGGCGTGGAGTAGGGCGGCGTGGAGCCGGGCCGTGTCGGGGACGGTCGCCGGCTGTCCGGTGGCTTGGTGCCCGAGGAAGGTTCCGAGTGGGAACCTGGCGGAGATCGCGAGGAAGGGCATGTCAGGCGCCCTCGTCCTCTTCGGATGCCTCCCCGACCGAGATCAGCGGGTTGCCCTTCACACGCAGGATGTGCCCCTCCCAGCGCACGCCGAAGGCGCCAGCAGCGGTCAATGCTTCCTCGAGGAGCGCGTCGGCGACGCCTTCGGTGAGCGCGTCGAACTCCTCGGTTTCGCCGAAGCGGCGATCGAGAACCATTGTCGGGCAGCCCTTTTCGACTAGGTCGCAGTTCGCCCGGTAGACGACCTCGGCATATGATCGGGTCAAGCCGCAGAGCGCGTATGCCGCGAGCAGCGCCCGAGCCGCCGTGTCGCCGTCCGTCCCCAAGCCGAAGCGCAACTGCCGCAGGGCGCTGAAGGACAGCACGTGGTGGCGAAGTACTCGGCGGCAGGAGACCAGCCCGAGCCCGTTGAGGGAAGGTGGGATCGCGCCCAGGCCCAGGGCGGCGGCAGACACGGTCCCCTTGCCGGCCTTGTCGATCTCCTTTCGGATCGCAGCGACATTGCCGGGGCTCAGTTCGGGCTCAAGCTGAGCGAGCAGCGTGCGCATGTCCTCCGCCTTCAGGCGCACACTGGGCGCAACGGTGTCCCAGCGGGCGGCACCGCGGGGGTCGATGTGGGAGCCCGTGACCTGGTCCGCCAAGAAGCCGATGGTCTCACCGACCAGGGCGCTCCGGAATCGGACCTGTTGCGACTTTCGCGTGGAATCCCAGGCGCCAAACACCAGACTTCCGGGGCTGGCCTCGAGAAGTGGACGTGCGTTGAGCGCGGTGCAGTCCCGAAGCGCTCGGTATTGCGGATTGTCGGTGGTCGGCTTTCCATCGATGGTGCCGGCTCGCAGATGGCCATCGGCGAAGCGATGGGGAAGTTCCAGATCGGTGAACGTTCCGGCACGCCCGTAGTCCACTTCAAGCCGAGGAACCCGGGAGAGAACGGGATGACCATCGCGGATGGCCGCCATGATCGCTGTCTCGACGCGATTGAGTGAACTCCCTTTACTGTCGATGACCACGGCCCGGACCGCTGCGCCGGATCCGTCCGCGGCGGTTTCGTAGCGCGTCTCGAAGGCGTACGTCCCCTCTCGGCCGCGGACGAAACGAGCCGGCGCGATGCCCGCTGATTCGCCGGCTGCTGGGGCTAGTTCGGTACTGAGGGTCAGGACGCTGCTGCCACCCGGCCGGCAGGCCTCGGTGAGGGTGGTGACTGTCAATTGGTTCATCGCGCGCTCCGTCCCGGCGCGGTTGTCGGTGGGCTTTGGGACGCTGAACCCCACGCCGTCGCTCGACACCCCAGGAGACCCATGGAAACACAACGCCGAGAGTCCGTCAATAGTCTTGCTCTCCTCTCGAACTCTCCCATCTACTTGACACCGCACATACCTCGAATTGTACGGTGAGGAGTCCGCCGTGGCCTTCGTTGAGGGGTGCGCTGTCACGTCGCCGAGGGAGCAAGGCCAGTCGCCACGGCGGACGTAAGACCTGGTGGGGCTGGCAGCACATGGTCGGATGCGGAAGCATCCGGGCGCAGGACAGGGGCGTTGAGTTGTGGAGGACGTTCGGTCCAGGGCATGGGTAGACGAGTCATGCGTCAGCTCTGGACCCCGGCGAATCACCTACGTCCTTGGCGCCACCATCGTTCGGGCACATCAAGAAGAGGACCTACGCGGTCGGATGACGCTGCTGCGCCTGCCGGCGCAGACGAAGTTGCACTGGCGCGGTGAGAGCAACCGTAGACGCAGAAGGATCGTTCGCGACATCGCCCAGGCCGATATCGCCCACCTGGCGGTCGTGCGAACGGGTCGCGATGGGGAGCGGGCCGAGCGGAGCCGTCGTAAGTGTCTGGAACGCCTCCTCCATGAACTGGGGCGGCGCGGCGTTCAGACGGTCGTCCTGGAATCGCGCGGGCGGGCCGACGATATGCGCGACGTCTCAATGGTTGACGCCCTGCGCGCGCAACGCCGTGTGTCGGCGAGGGTCAGGGTGGCACAGGCGGTGGGCAGGAACGAACCCCTCCTCTGGGTCGCCGACGCGGCTTGTGGCGCAATCTCGTCCGCTCTGATCGGAGCTGATGAGTTCCGGACGCTGCTTGGGGATCGAATCGCCGTTTTCGACATCTCGCCCTGACGAGCGCGAGCCTCGGGCCCTGTCGTCCGGCAGGAAATCCCGAGGCTCACTTCCCCGACCCTCGCAGGGGGGCTACGTCCTCATCATACGTCGACAGAGCGACACGAAGCGTTATGTCTAGGACTTCCCGTAACTACCGGTCGATCTGCGGGAGCGGCATACGACAGGCGCCGCAGGCCTTCAGAAGCGCAGGATCCGCGCGGTGTTGGGGGCCAGCGTGACCGAGCCGGAGACCGTGGCTCCGGTCAAGGTGGTGTAGGTCCGCGTGAGCGGGACGGTCGCGGTCACCTTGGTCGGGTTGACCAGCACCAGGGAGGTGGTGAAGTCGCGCTTGTAGACGCCACCTTCGGGGCGATACCCGCCGAGCGGGGTGCCGGGGTTGATCAGGTCGAAGGGGTGGTCCATCCAGCCGGTGTCGGCCTTGCTGCGCAGGAAGAAGAACTTCGACTTGCCGCCGCTGCCGAGCAGGAAGGTCGCGAGCGTGTACTCGTGCCATGCGTCGACCTGCGCGGGCGTCGCCGTGATCCAGAGCTTGGTCATCGTCATCATGCCCTTGCCCGCGGCTTCGGAGTCGACGAGCATGTCGACGTCCTTCTTCCACTCCGCTTCATTGCGGTATGCCGTGACCGACGACTGCGCGTCCCGCACGAAGCCTTCCGCCGCCACCTGGTCGGTGGCCGGGATCAGCGGCTTGGACGGCATATCGGTGCTCCAGTAGCGCCGGCCGGTGCCGATCCCATTGCCGGTGACGCCCTCGCCGGTTGCTGCCTTGACATTGCGGGCGAGATTCGACGATGCGGCGATCCACTGGTTGGGGGTCCAGAGCGAGCCGTCCTTGTTGACCGGCTTGGCGTTGAGATAGACCGACGTCAGCGGGCCGTAGCCGAGGACGTCGAGGTAACAGTCGTCATACCCGCTGCGCGCGACCAGGTCGGCGCAGGAGGCGTTCAGGGTGGAGCTCCAGCCGGGGGAGTCGATTTGCATCAGGTAGGTGGTTGGCCACTTGATCGCGTGGATCCGGTTGCCGCCGGCGTCGTGCGCGTAGAGGTCCTCGGTCATGCCGGCGTTGCCGAAGGTCGCGTTGCGATAGACGCCGATGCGCAGGTCGGGGTTCGCGGCGCGCATCCCCGGCAGCAGGGTGGCGGAGAACTTGCCCTTCATCGCGGCGATGTAGTCGACGCGCTGAGCAAGGGCGGTGGCCGTCGCGGCGGTGCAGGCGTCGTGCTTTCCCATCCATTCCGCGGTCCAGAGCTTGAGGAAGTTGCCGGACGGGTTGAGCTGTGCCGTGGGGGCGGCCGGCTTGGGCGCCGCCTGGGCCGGGCTCATCGTCAGCGCGGCAACGCCGGTCAGGGCCAAGGTGGCGACGACTGCGGGCACGCTTCGGAGCGAGGCTGGGTGTGGCATCGGCGGGTCTCCGTGGGGGCGAAGGCGGGTCGAAGGACGGCTCGCGGCGACAGTGCCGGACATCCAGTCTTCGGGGGGGTGCCACCTAGGTTGACAGGACCCGATGCATCGCTGTCAATACTTTTCGTCCCATGAATTTCGCAGGTCAGCGCGCGTTTGACCGATCTACCCCTCGTTATTGCCACGCTCGATTGGGGCGCGTGGGGCAGAAGTGACGGAAGGGACTGTTGAGTTGATTGCGGGCAGACCGCGTCGGGAAGGTCGGGTCAGGGGGACGTGCTGGCGTGGTACGCGGCCTGCACCTCGGCCGAGATCCGCCCCCGGTCCGAGACGTTGTAGCCATTGGCGCGAGCCCACCGTCGCATCGCGTCGAGCTGCGCCTTCTCGATCCGTGGTGCGACGCGGCCCGTCGCGGGCGGGGCGGTGCCACCGACCCGCTGGGCGGCGCGGACATACGGGGACAGGGCGGCATCGAAAGCCCGGGCCTCGGCGTCCGAGAGATCCAGCCGATAGTCCCGGCCGTCGACAGAGAACTCCACGGTCCGGCCGTCGCCGACGGGAATGTCCTGACCGGTGAGATCACTGACGAGGATCGTGAGGACGCGCTGAGCCATGCCGTGATCCTTCCGCATCCGGGCCGACTTGGCGATCCCTGAACCCTTCCACAGGCGATCAGCACCCTCGTAAGGTGCACCAATGACGGGCAGACGCAGCATCGGGGCGGGCCTGCTGGCAGGCATCGCTGCGCTGAGCGCTGGCGGGTGCACGCCCGGTCGCCAGGGCACCGATCCGTGGACCCCCACCCCGGTGCCACCTCCACAACGCCCGTCGGCCAGGCCCCGGATGCCTCGGGCACGGAGTCGCCCAGGGCGTCGGTGACGCCCGGGGCTATGGCTGTCCCGGACGGTGTCGGAAAGAGCTTCCTGGTCGCGCGCGGCGAGTGGCTCGGTGCCAGGCTGAAGGTGGCCATGCCCGTCGCACCGGACGGCGCTGGGAGCGATCCGCTGAGTTCGGTCTTCGTCGTGCTCAGCCAGGAGCCGGCCGCCGGGACCGTCGTCGCTGCGGGCACCGAGGTCACCGCGACGGTGAAGCGGCTCGACCGGCCACCACCGACGACCGACACAACGCCGGCCTGAGAAATTGGTTCAGCCGCGCCAACTGTTCAGCCGCGGAAGGGGATTCGCGAGCGGAGGACGGGCACGTCGTATCCGCGCGTGCGCAGCATCGCGCGCATCGACTCCTCGGCGGCCGCACCGTTGGGCGTCGGTGAGATGGCGACGGCGCGGATCGGCAACGGCATACGTGCGGTAGTGAGCGGGCCGCCGCTCGCGTCGCCGGCACCAGTTAGCCAGAGATGCGGCGCCATCCCGTATGCCGTGGCTCGGTAGCGCACGACGCCCGGGAAGCCGGCCAGGCCGGCCGGGTCGATCAGCGTGGTGCTGTGCCGCGTCTCGCGTTCGTCGTGGAAACCGTCGTGCTTGATCAGGACGAGGGCCTGCTCCATGTCGTCGAGGGTCTCACTGAGCGCATCGACCATGCCCGTGCGAGCGTCGGCCTCGCCTGCGGCAGAAGCGAGTTCGTGGGCCGCCGCGAGTTCCTCGGGGAGGCCCTCGAAGACCGCCGCGACGAGCGCCTGCTGATCGGGCAGGGCATACCGGACGGGGCTCCAGGGGCGCTGACGGATCAACCGGCCGATGCGTGGATCGCTCGGCTGCTCGACCAAGGGGCAGTCCGCATCGCACAGAATCCGAAGTGGCACAAGCGGATCCAGGCCGATGGCATACGACTCTCCCGCGCCGCCATAGCAGCGCCACATCGCCAGCAGGTCCCAGTGCTGCGCTGCCGAGAGGATGAAGAAGATGCCCGGCGAGGGCCCGGCTATTTCCTGCTCACTGCGATCGACCTTGTCCTGAAGCATGCGAGCGAAGGGATCGCCGCCGGCAGCGCGGGCGCCGAGTTCGTCGCGGATACGCCGATAGCCGAGCTCGACCTCGTGGGCATCGTTGAGGAAGGCCGACGCCGTGGACCACAGGACGTGGTTGGTGACGATCGAGATGAGCCCGGCACCGTCGGTGTAATGCCAGACGAGTTGATCGGGGTCAAGTGCGTCCATCTGGGTCACACCTGAAGACGATATTCGGCGCGGCACTCGCCTTCCGCGCATCTGCCGCTGACGTAGTTCATCCGCACCGCGGGCACAGCGCGGTCGCCTAGGGTCGCGCCCGTGGACTGGTGGGACCTCGTGCGCGAGCGGCTTACTCCGGCGGCGCGCGGGGGTGGGATCACGGCATACGGGCTGGGAGCGGTGCTGCTCGTCGCGGCGGGTGCGGCGGCGTGGGAGCCGCTCTGGCGCCGGCTGCGGATCATCGTCACGCTCGTCCACGAGCTCGGCCATGCGAGCGTCGGGATGGCGTGTGGGCGACGCTTCACCGGCTTCGTCGTGCGGGGCGACGCGTCGGGGCACGCCGTAACCGTCGGACCCAGCCGTGGCTTCGGGCGAGTGGCGACGACCTGGGCGGGCTATCCGGCACCCGCGCTCGCCGGGGCGGCGCTGATCACGGCGGTCGTGCGAGGCCACGCTGCGCCTGTCCTGGGAGCGGCCTTGGTCGGTTCGATTCTCGTTGCGACACAGGTGCGTTCGCTGCTGACTGCGCTCGTCGTGATGCTCACCGGTGCGGCGACCGGGGGGCTGTGGTGGTGGCGCGACGACGCCGTCCAGACCTATGTCGCGCTGGCGGCCGGCGTGCTGCTGCTCGCCGGGGGCTGGCGCGGTCTGGCCAATGTCGCCCGCCGCGGACGACCCACGGACGACCCGGCCGTGCTGGCTGCGCTCACCCACCTCCCCGCGCCCGTATGGCTGCTCAGCTGGCTCGTCGTGAACCTCGCCGCCAGTGGGGTCGCGGTCCTCGCGCTGCGTGCGGCCCTCTAATGACACCGGTCGTCGTGACCTTCGATCCAGACGTCGGCCTCATCGCGCCTGAACCGGATCTCCGTCCGCCAGCGGATTGACCACGCGCAGGCCGGGGAACCAGGAAAGTCGCGGTCCGCGGACCAGAGCGCATCGACGCCGTGCGCCAGGCAGATGGCGGCGATCCGGGCGTCATGGATCCGTGGCCCGGTGACCGCGCCGCCCGAGATCAGTTCGTCAAGCACCTGCAGGTGATCACGGGCTTCACCGATGAGATGCACGCCCGGATGGTTGGTCAGCGCGGTGATCGCCCGAAGTGCGTCGTCGGGTGGCGTCGGAGGTCGATAGATCCGCGGGTGCGTCGTCACCGCGAGGAACTCGTGCACGCAAGGCCACGGGATGGCGCAACCTCCGCGACCTGAGGCAGCTCGCCGCACGGCCCCCAGCGCGCGCTCATGGTGCGCGGCGTCCTCGCGGTGGGCGTAGACGAGCAGGTTGGTATCGAGGGCGATCACTCGGTCAATCCGTACGAGCGCGCGATGGCGTCCGCCGGCTCGAGGTCGCTCGCCAGGCCCTGACCGGGGAGCGTCTCGAAGAAGAACTCGACGGCACTCGCGCCCTCGCGTCGCCGATCGAGCTCGCTGCGCAGCCCATCGATGATCAGCGCCCGCAGCGTCGTGCCGTCCTGACGCACCCAGCCCCGACCGGGTGCGGCACCATGGGAGGGTGACGGGGAAGTCCTCGTGAAACGGAGCCATTCGATGAGCACGGCGCCCTACCGCCGCAACCCGGCCATCCCCGTCGGCGCGCTGCGCGCCGAGGACTGTCGGCTCGACGATTTGCTGGCCATCCTCGACGACACCACGGACCTTGCCGACTACCCCACGGCGAGCGCAGTCGAGCAGGGCGTGCTCCGCTACGACGGCGCCACGGTGCGGGCCGCGCTGGCCGCGGGCCGGTCCGCCGAGGTCGAGGCTGAACTGGCGCGGGCGTGGGCGGCGGGCCCGGGGATCGTGGTCCTGACGGGCGCCTTCGAGGCGGCGGTCATCGACCGGGTGAGCACGGCATACGACGCCATCATTAAGCAGGAGAAGGAAACCGGCGGCCCGAAGGGCGACCACTTCGGCGAACCCGGGGCGAATGACCGCATCTGGAATGCGCTGGAGAAGCTCGCCGTCCGCGATCCCGAGGCTTTCGTCGCCTACTACAGCAACGCCCTCGTCGCCCTCGGTGCGCGCGCCTGGCTCGGGCCCGGATATCAGGTCACGGCTCAGGCCAACGTCGTGCGACCGGGTGGCAAAGCGCAGACCGTCCACCGCGACTATCACCTCGGGTTCATGGACAGCGCCCAGGCCGCGCGCTATCCCGCGCATGTGCACGCACTGTCGGCGGTGCTCACCCTGCAAGGCGCGGTCGCGCACGTCGACATGCCCGTCGAGGCCGGGCCGACGCTCTACCTCCCGCACAGCCAAAAGTATTCGCACGGCTACCTCGCCTACTGGCAGCCGGACTTCCAGGACTACTTCATCGCCAACCACATCCAGCTGCCGCTAACCAAGGGCGACCTGGTGTGGTTCAACCCCGCCCTGATGCACGCCGCGGGGACCAATGTCTCCGCCGACATCCAGCGGATGGCGAACCTGCTGCAGGTGTCGTCCGCCTTCGGGCGGGCGATGGAGTCGGTGAATCGCGAGCGGGTGGTCAACGCCATCTATCCCGCGCTCCTCACGGCGATCAATGACGGTATGCCGCTCGACCTCGGCGACCATGTCGTGGCCGCGAGCGCCGAGGGGTATGCCTTCCCCTCCAACCTGGACCGTGACCAGCCGGTCGGCGGGATGGCCCCGCCGAGCCAGGCCGATCTCGCGCAGACCGCCCTCGCCGAACGCTGGACATCGGACGTGCTCGCCGAGCGCCTGGCGCACCAGGCCTGGACCAAGCTCAGCCACTGACCGGGGGCGGGCGAACGGCATACGGCAATAGCGTTGTGCCTGTGCCGGGGCGGTGCAACGGAGCGAGCGGAAGGTAGGCCCATGAGCGCATTGCAGGCGAAGACAGCGGCCGTCACCGGCGGGGCGAGCGGGATCGGGCGAGCGAGCGTCAATCCGCTGGCGGCATAGCCGAGGCGCGCGCCCATCTCGACCGGTCGGGAGTCGCCCACCTCCCGCGCATGACGCTCGACATCGGGGGTCTCCATGCTCGCCATGATTCCAGCCGACGAGCTAGCGTGAGGCGCTGTGAACGAGGCAATCCAGAGCGCGGCGGTGATCGTCAACCCAACCAAATTCGGCGACGACCTCCAGGACGCGATTGCGTCGGTCATCGCCGGCTTCGGGCGCCGCGGTCTGCCCGTGCCGACCGTGGTCGAGACCACCGAAGACGACCCGGGATACGGCCAGACGCGACAGGTCCTCAGCGACGGGGCCCGTCTGGTCTGCGCCCTCGGCGGCGACGGCACCGTCCGGGCGGTGGCGCACGAGCTGGCGGGCACCGGCATACCGCTCGGGTTGCTGCCGGGCGGGACCGGCAACCTGCTCGCGGGCAACTTCGGGGCGCCGACGGATCTGGAGGACGCGGTCGAGGTCGTGTGCACGGGGCTTGATCGGCGCATCGACGCCGCGTGCGCGGTGGTTGACGGTGGCGAGCGTCAGCTCTTCACGGTGATGGCCGGCATGGGCTTCGACGCGGCCATGATGGACGACGCGACCGAGGGCCTGAAGAAGACGATGGGCTGGCCCGCCTATGTCGTTTCCGGTGCCAAGAATCTGCGCAGCAGCACCTTCGGCGCCCACATCACCACCGACAACGAGCGCACCGACGCTGCGGATATCCGCACGGTCGTCGTCGGCAACTGCGGCACCCTCAAGCCCGGGCTGACGCTCTTCCCGGATGCGCTCATCGACGACGGCATCTTGGACACCGTGGTCGTCTGTCCCTCTGGGGTCGCCTAATGGGTCGGTGCCGTATGGACGCTCGCCCGCGGAGCGGACGGCGCCGACTCCGACGCCATCGCCCGCTCCCGAGGTGACCGAATCCGGATCGAGGTCGACCCCGCGCAACGCGTGGAGTTGGACGGGGATGGGTTCGACGAGGCGCGCACCATGGAGATCACGATGGACCCCGGCGCACTGATCGTGCGAGTGCCCCGCTGCGAGTAGCCCCACCCGCGCGCACTAATCCGGGATGCCGACCTGAGCACGGATGGTGTCCATCACGCGCAGCAGGCGGATCGAGTCGGCCAGGGGGCGGATGGGCGAGGCGGTCTCGCCGACGGCGAGATGACGTGCGACGGCGGCAGCCTGGAAGTGCAGCCCGCCCTCGTGTGCCGCCTTCGGCTCGTCATACCGAAGGCGCTCGCCACTGCGCGTGGTAAGCGTGAAGCCGCCCGGCTGGTAGAACGGCCCGTCGACGACCACCGTGTGATTGAGGCCGGCGAAGGTCGCCGTCGTCGGGGTCTCACCGACGATCGACGTATGCAGCGCCCCCACCCCGCCGCGCTCGCCCTGCATCGCGATCGCGAGTTGCCCGTTGACGCCATTGGGCGCGGGTGCGCCGTATGCCGTGACCGAGATCGGGTCACCGAGCGCCCACATCGCGATGGAGAGCGGATAGGTGCCCATATCGAAGAGCGGCCCGCCGGCGAGCGCGGGGTCGAAGATGCGGTGATCCGGCGTGAAGTGCTCGCCCATGTCGGCGAGCACGGCGTCGACCTCGATGTCCGGCACGAGTTGGGCCAGGACGTCGTACTTCGGCAGGAAGAGCGTCCAGAACGCCTCCATGCAGAAAACTCCCGCCGCCGCAGCGTGATTGGCGATGTCCTGGGCCTCGGCCTCGCTCACCGCGATCGGCTTCTCGACCAAGACGTGTTTGCCGGCGGCGATGGCGAGAAGCGCGTGCTCGTGGTGGTAGTTGTGCGGCGTCGCGACATAGATGATGTCGACGTCGGGGTCGGCGACCAGCGCCTCGTAGGACCCGTATGCCCGCTCGGCCGCCACCGTGCGCCCGAAGCGCTCCGCGCTCTCCTGCGATCGTGAGCCAACGGCATACACGCGTTGAGTGGTGTTGCGCCGCAAGGCGGTTGTGAACTTCTCGGCAATCCATCCGGTGCCGAGGATCCCCCACCGCAGCGATGGGGCGGTCCGCGGGTCGGGCGTCCGGGCGGTGGGCAGGATGAGCATCGCGCTCCTTCGTGATCGGGCTGACGGAATGTTAGGACATTTGCCGTCCGGCGTCCACGTCAGGGGACGATGAGCACCTTGTGTGCGGACCGATCATGCGCGACGGCATCGAGCGCCTGGCCGTAGTCGTCGAGGGAGAACCGGTGGGTGATGATGCCGTCGGTCTTGGCTCGCCCGGAGCGCAGGGCGCGGATAGCGGCCGCGAACGAGGTGATCTCGGCGAAGGAGCCCTTGATGGTGATCTCACGCCGGAAGACGTCGAAGGGGTGGAAGCGGACAACCTCGTCGGCCCGCGTGACGCCGTAGATCAGCACCGTCCCGCCAT
This sequence comes from Nostocoides vanveenii, assembly GCF_039531165.1. Classification (NCBI taxonomy): domain Bacteria; kingdom Bacillati; phylum Actinomycetota; class Actinomycetes; order Micrococcales; family Intrasporangiaceae; genus Nostocoides; species Nostocoides vanveenii. The sequence goes on from NZ_BAAAPN010000001.1 coordinate 24,462, forward strand.
TTCGGGTGAGCGGCACGCAGATCTCGGCAACCTCGACCGAGCCGGTGGCCTCGATGACGTAGTCGTAGCCGTCGCGACCGGACGCCGCTCGCAGCGCCTCGAGGTTGCCGGCGCTGTCCGTGCGGTCGATCACGACTGTCGCGTCAATGCCGAGAGCCGTCGCCGCCTCAAGCTTGTATGCCGTTGGCGCAGCCACTGGAACGTGCGCGATGCCGCCGCGCTTGAGCAGTTGAGCGACGAGCAGCCCGGTCGGTCCCGCTACGAAGACGAGGGCCGTCGAGCCCGGCCGGGCGGCCAGCGTCTCGATACCGTGCATCGCGCACGCGGTTGGCTCGGTAAAGACCGCGGTGTCGGGGTCGATTCCCTCGGCGGAGTAGACGAAGTTGACCGGGGCGACGACATACTCCGCGAAGCAGCCCGGATAGTTGGAGCCGACCCCTTGAGGTCGGTGCACAGAATGAGCCGGCCCTCGAGACAGTAGTCGCACGTCCCGCAGTGAATATTCGGGTTGACGGTGACCTGCTCGCCGAGAGCAAAGCGATCGACATCAGCACCGAGCGCGTCCACAGTGCCGACGCACTCGTGCCCGGGGGTCAGCGGGAAGACGGCATTGACGTCGCCGTGGTGGATGTGGACATCGGTGCCGCACACGCCGACCTGAGTGACCCTGATCCGGACTTCGCCCGGGCCAGGCTCAGGGGTGGGGATTTCCTTGACCTCGAAGCTCTCGGGTGCGTCGTAGACGACGGCTTCATCTGTGGTGCGCCTTCCGCCTCGGCGTGTCTGTGGTGGTGGCTGGCCGCGGGTGTCGGGTCAGGCGGCGGCTGGGATGTTCAGCACCGACGCTACCGAAGCGGTCAAGGACCCGTTGCGGTTCTGCCGGGGGTTTACCGCTCAGATCAGGCGGGGATCGACCGGCTGCGACGCCCAGGTCTCGCGCACCCAGGCGTGCGCCGGGTCGTCGCAGATCAGCCAGGCCCGCTCAGGCCCGGGGCCAGCCATCACATTGAGGTAGTAGAGATCGGCGTCCGGCGCGGCGACGGCGGGTCCGTGCCAGCCGTGCGGCACGAGCACCACGTCGTCGGTCCGGACCTCGGCGAGCACATCGATCGGGCGCCCACCGGCGGCGTAAACCCGTTGGTAGCCAACTGGATCCGTGCCTCGCGCGTCGGTGCTTCGGGTCTGGAAGTAGTAGATCTCCTCCAGCTCCGACTCCACTCCAAGCCGCTCGGTGTCGTGCTTGTGCGGTGGCCAGGAGCTCCAGTTCCCAGCCGGTGTGATGACCTCGCAGGCGATCATCCGGTTGGCCTCGAGCACGCCGGGAATGCCGAAGTTGCGCACCTGCCGGGAGGCGATCCCGGCCCCGCGCAACTCGACCGGCACATCGCTCGCCGGTAGGTGCCGGAAGGGTGGCGGCTCGGTGCCGGTCGCGTCGGCCGCCAGACAGATCGCTATTCGAGCCGGGCCGGTGCCGGTCAGGGTCAGTGTGCTTCCCGTCGGCACGTATGCCGCGTCACTCGCTCCCGCCCACACGGACTCGCGGCCGGCGAGCTCGGCCTGCTCCACGACGCCCGCTCGTTCCGTCCGGACGTGCACGCCGCCGGCGAGCGGGACGACGATCGCCTCGCGCTCGCCGAGATCGACACGTCGTTCGTCGCCGTCGGCAAGAGTCGCGAGCAGCAGCCCCGTGTGCGCCCAACCCGGTATGCCGTCGGTGATGTCAACATCCCAGCCGTCGGTGGCGGTAGCGCCCGCCAGTCGGACCCAGGCGGCGTTGTCGTCTCCGGTGCTCATTTGCGGTCTCCATGGACGAGTCGGGCGGCGGTGTCGACGGCAGCGGCGACATCGTCGTCGGGCGGGTAGAGCAATGCGCGGCCGACGACGAGTCCGGCGGCCGGCGGGATGGCCAGGGCGGCGGCCCAGCCGGCATACGTCCGGTCCGGGTCGCCGGCGGGATCGCCGCCGAGCAGCAGCGTCGGCAATGTGGTGGCGGTGAGCACGCGTTCCATCTCGCCCACGACCGGCAGCTTCAGCCAGGTGTAGGCACTGCTCGCCCCCAGGCCCGAGGCGATGGCGATGGACGCGATGACCGAGTCGGGATCGAGGAGATTCTCGACGCGGCGCACGCCGCGCCGGGCGCTGAGGAAGGGCTCGACCAGGGCGAGCTTGCGGGCAGTCGCGAGCGCGGTCACCGCTGCCCCGCTCGCCTCCAGCGTCGAAGCCGAGCCCGCATCGTCAAGCGCGATGCGCGTCAGCATCTTTCCACCGTCAAGATTGTGGTTGACGATGGTCGGCACGTCGTAGGCCGTGAACCGATCGTCGAACTCGAATGTCGCACCCTGCAGGCCGCCGCGGTTCATGGAGCCGATGACGAGCTTGCCCTCCAGCAGACCAGCGAGGAGGAGGTCTTCGAGGATGTCGGGCGTGCCGAGCACTCCATCGACACCCGGCCGGCTCAATGCCGTTGCCAGCCGGCCTAGCAGCTCCCGGCGATCCGCCATGCGGGGCTCGCCCCGGACCGTCAGCGCGCCCCTCGCCGGGTGGTCGGCGGCAATCAGCAAAATGCGGCCGTCGGCCGGGCGCGTCGCCGGCAGGCGCGTCTGCCAGGCACCAGCAATTGCCTGGGGCTCCGCGATCCGGCGCCGGGTGAGAGCGGCGAGGTCGATCATCCGGTCACTTCGCCTATCACGTGCCGCACCTGCGTCTCGGTCGGCATCGCCGACGCACACTCCAGGTAGCCTGCGACGAACGCCCCTGCGGCACTGGCGAATCGGAGCGTCCGGTTAAGCGACCACCCCATGAGCAGGCCGTGGCACACGGCGCCACCGAAGGCGTCCCCAGCGCCGAGGCCGTTGACCACTTCGACGGGTGTTGGCGGCACGACTACACGCTCGTCCGCAGTAGCGCCCAGCACCCCGCGCGGCCCCTGCTTGACGATGGCCAGCTCGATCCCGCGCTCGAGCAGGGCGTCTGCCGCGCGGTCCGGGTCGGTCTCACCGACGGCCACCCGGCATTCGTCCCGGTTGCCGATTGCGACCGTGCTCGCGGCGAGTGCGGCGTCCGCTGCCCGCGTGGCGTCGTCCTCGGTGCGCCAGAACATCGGCCGGTAGTCCAGGTCGATGACCGTATGCCGATCCTCACCCCCCGCGGCATGTCGCAGCTCCCAAGCGGTCGCGTGGGCGGTGCGGCTCGGCTCCGCGGACAAGCCCGTCAGCGTGGTCCACAGCAGCCGGCTCTCGGTGACGGCCACGGGCGGGATCTCGCCCGGCCCGACGCGCAGATCCGGCGCCGTCGGATAGCGGTAGAAGTAGAGCGGGAAGTCGTCCGGCGGGAAGAGTTCGCAGAAGGTCACCGGCGTCGGGAGGCCCGGGTCCGTCGTGACGAGGTCGGCGTCCACCCCCAACTCGGTCAGCGAGCGGCGCACGAAGACGCCGAACGGATCGGCGCCCACGCGCGAGATGAGCGCCGCCGAGTGCCCATAGCGAGCCGCTGCGACGGCGACATTTCCCGCACTACCGCCGAGAAACTTCCCGAAGCTCGTGACATCGGCGAGCCCGACCCCCGACTGCAGCGGATAGAGATCCACTCCGACCCGGCCGATCGCGAGGACCTCGAACGAGCGCGGCGTCATACGGCCATCTTCGCGGGTCACCGTGCAGGTGTCAATCTTTGTTAGGACATATGGTTGTTCGGCTGTTGTGCAATCGGTGACATAGGCTCAACTTTGTGATCCCCATTGCCGTGACTATCGACCGCGCCAGCCCGGTGCCCCTGTATCACCAACTCGCCGAGCAACTCACCGCGGCGATCGAGAGCGGGCAACTCGGGCCGGGCGATGCTTTCGAGAACGAACTCGCGCTCGCTGACCGGCTCGCGCTCTCCCGGCCAACGGTGCGCCGGGCCATCGCCGAGCTCGTCGCCCGCGGTCTGCTCGTGCGGCGCCGCGGCGTGGGCACCACGGTCGCGAGCCAGGTCATTCACCGGCGCGACGAGCTGACCAGCCTCTATGACGATATGGTCCGCCGCGGCCAGCAGCCGACCACCAAGGTCCTCGGCTTCCATTCCGCGACAACGAATCCCGCGGCCGCCGCCGCGCTCGGCTTGACGCCGGAAACTGCGCTCGTCAGCATCGAGCGGCTGCGCCTGGCCGGTGGCGTGCCGACGGCTGTCATGCACAACTGGCTTCCGCCACGCTTTGCTGACGTCACCGCCGATGAGATCGCGAGCGGCTCCCTGTATGCCGCCCTTCGCGCCCGTGGCGTGCGCCCGGTGATCGCCCATCAGACGATCGGCGCCCGCCGTCCGACCGCAACCGAGCGCACGTTGCTGGACCTCAAGGCCGGCGATCCGCTGCTGACGATGACCCGCCGGGCGTATGACGCTGAGGGTGCCGCCGTGGAGTTCGGCGACCACTGCTACCGCTACGACCAGTACGCCTTCGACGTCACCGTCCACGACCACTGACCCCGTCGAAAGGCCGGTTCAGACCCGTCGAAAGGCCGGTTCAGACCCGTCGAAAGGCCGGTGAAGCGTCAGAAGAAGACCTGAGCCCCGACGACCACGGTCCGGCTGATCGGCACGTGGAAGTAGTTGGTCGGGTCGGCCGCGTTGTGGGACAAAGCGACATACACCGGTTTGCGCCACCGCGCCATGCCCGGCCGGTCGCTCGCGTGCACTGAGATCCGGGACAGGTAGTAGCGCGCGGTCTCCGGGTCGACGGGCAGCCCCTGAGCAGCCGCGATCGCCAGGCCCGCGGGAATGTCCTGCTCGTCCGCGAAGCCAAAGCGCAGCCTGACCAGCCATACGCCGTCCGAGTCGTCGCCAAGATCATCGATCGTCACCCGCTGCTCGTCGGGCACATGCGGGACATTCATCCGGATGGTGTTGGTGATGACGACACGCTCGTAGCGGACGTTGGTGAAGTCGACCGATTCGCGGAGCGACAAGGGCGCGGTGTCGTCGCGGACGTGCAGAAAGACACCGGTGCCTTTGATCCGCAGCAACTCACCCGAACGCGCCTGCGCAAGGAAGTCACCGATCGGGCGTTCGAGCTTGGCCCGGCGATCCTTGACCAATTCCTGACCCCGTCGCCAGGTGATCATCACGAAGGCGATCACCGTAGCCAACAGGATTGGCAGCCAGCCGCCATGGGTGATCTTAGTGGCATTCGCGCCGACGAAGGTCAACTCCAGCCACAGAAAGGGGAGCCCGAAGGCCGCGAGTTGCCAGGGTCGCCAGCCGAGGGCGGCATCGGCATACACCAGGAACAGGCACGTGGTCAGGACGAGCGTTCCCGTGACAGCGAGGCCGTAGGCGACGGCGAGATGCTCGGAGCTACGAAAGGTGAGCATCAAAATGAGCACGCCGGCATACAGCAGCCAGTTGACGACCGGCACATAGATCTGACCGCCTGGTGCTCGGAGGTCTGATGCACGCTCAGGCGGGGCAGGAAATCGAGACGCTCGGCCTGCCGCGAGACCGAATAGGCACCCGAGATCACCGCCTGCGAGGCGATGACGGTCGCGATAGTGGCCAGGACCACCAGCGGCAGGGTCGCCCAGGCCGGCGCCAGATAGAAGAAGGGCCGGCTCGCCGTCGACGGATCCTTGACGATGAGCTCGGCGTGGCCGAGGTAGTTGAGCGTCAGGCTGGGGAAGACCAACCAGAACCACGCGGAGAGGATGGCGGGCCGGCCGAAGTGGCCCATGTCGGCATACAGGGCCTCGGCGCCGGTGATGGCGAGGACGACGCCGCCGAGCGCGAGGAAGCTGATCAGCTTGTGCGCGAGGGCGAACTGGATCGCGAGGTGGGGCGAGAGCGCCCACAACGCGCGGGGATACGCGATCACGTGCGGGATGCCGAGCAGGGCGAGCGTGACGAACCAGCCGACCATGATCGGGCCGAAGAGCCGGCCGACCCGCTCGGTGCCGCGGCTCTGCACGGCGAAGAGCGCCGTGATGATCACGATCCCCATCGGGATGACCCAGCGGGCCATGCCCGGCGAGACGACCTCGAGACCCTCGACCGCCGACATCACCGAGATCGCCGGGGTGATGACCGAGTCGCCGTAGAAGAGAGCGGCCCCGATAACCCCGAGGAGCATGACGAGCCGGAACCGCTTGCCGCCTGGCCGCACCGATTGCCGTGCGAGGAAGGCCAACGAGAGCACCCCGCCCTCGCCGTCATTGTCCGCGCGGAGCACGAACCGGACGTATTTGATCGAGACGATCAATATGATCGACCAGACGATGGTCGACATCACGCCGAGCGCGTTGTCTCGTGTGGGGGTCACGATGCCGCCGTCGAGGCCGAAGACGGTCTGCATGGCGTAGCGGGGACTGGTGCCGATGTCCCCGAACACGACGCCGAGGGCTCCGAGAATCAAAAGGCGCCGACCCCGTGCGGTGGTCGGCGCTCATGCAGCACGCACGACATCAGCGTATGCCCGATCCCCCACCCCCCGCGCGGCCCGGCCTCATCGGCCGAGCCGCGTCAGAGCGTGAAGGCGGAGCAGAAGGCCGCGAGCGCGTCCTCGCTCGACCCGCTGGGCCAGCCCTCCAGGCCGATCACGCCGGCATACCCCATGTCCTGCAAGGCTTTTGCGACGCCGCGGTAGTTGATCTCACCGGTGCCGGGTTCACACCGGCCCGGCACGTCGGCTACCTGGATCTCGCCGACCCACGGCAGGGCTGCCCGGCAGAGCTCGATGCGGTTTCCTTCACCGATCTGGGCGTGGTGAAGATCGAGGTTGAGCGACAAATGCGGGCTGTCGATTGCCCGCACCAACGCCAGGGTGTCGGCCGCCCGCGCGAACGGCGTGCCCGGGTGGTCGACGGCGGTGTTGAGGTTCTCCAGGCTGTAGGTCAGATCGTGACGCTCCGCGAGTTCGGCGATCCGTTGCAGAGTCGATCGGGCCGTCGCCTACCTGCTCGACGTGAGACCGACGGCCGGGTCGACGGGCACGACCGGTTGGCCGCGCCCGTCGAGTCCGGTGCCGTGGATGTTGAGGTGGCGTGCGCCGATGCGGCGAGCCACCGCGATCGACTCCGCGGCCGTCGCAAGCAGCCGGTCGGCGCCGGCGGAGTCGGCCAGCGTGCCCTCGGTGTAGCCGGTCATCGACGTGAAGACCACGCCCTCACCGGCCAGGTGCTCGAGGGCGTCGAGGTCGTGACCGCGCCAATCCCAGATCTCGACGGCGAAGCCGAGGTCGTGGATCCGCCGAATCCGCTCCGGTTTGGGCAGGTCGGCGAACAGCATCTCGCTGCTCGCCGCGAGCAGGGAACGGGCTCGATCCGGCCGCCATCTCGGGCGCTCGCCTACTGGTTCTGCGGGAAGCCCAGGTTCAGGCCGCCGTGGCTGGGGTCGAGCCAGCGCGAGGTGACGACCTTGCCGCGGGTGAAGAAGTGCACGCCCTCCATGCCGTGGGCGTGGGAGTCGCCGAAGAGCGAGGCCTTCCAGCCGCCGAAGGAGAAGTAGGCCATTGGGACGGGGATCGGGACGTTGATGCCGACCATGCCGACTTCGACCTCGTTCTGGAAGCGCCGCGCGGCACCGCCGTCATTGGTGAAGATCGCTGTCCCGTTGCCGTAGGGGTTGTCGTTGATCAGCTTCAGGCCCTCGTCGTAGGACGCGACGCGGACCACCGAGAGCACCGGGCCGAAGATCTCGTCGTCGTAGACGGGCATACCGGGGGTGACATTGTCGAAGAGTGTCGGCTTGAGGAAGAAGCCGTCGCCATCCGCGTCGACATCGCCGTCGCGTCCGTCGACGACCAGGGTGGCGCCGGCCTCGGTGCCCTTGTCGAGATAGGAGGCGACCTTGTCGCGGTGCTCGCGGGTGACGAGCGGGCCCATGTCGGTGCCGCGGGTGCCGTCGCCGGTGACGAGCTTGCCCATCCGGTCGGTGATCTTGCTGATCAGGTCGTCGGCCACCGGCTCGACCGCGAGCAGCGCAGAGATCGCCATGCAGCGCTCGCCGGCCGAGCCGAAGCCCGCGTTGACGGCGGCGTCGGCGGCGAGGTCGAGGTCGGCGTCGGGCAGGACGAGCATGTGGTTCTTGGCGCCACCGAGGGCCTGGACGCGCTTGCCATTGGCGGTGCCGCGCTCATACACATATTTGGCGATCGGGGTGGAGCCGACGAAGGACACGGCGCGGACGTCGGGGCTGTCCAGGAGAGCATCGACGGCTTCCTTGTCGCCGTGGACGACATTGAGGACGCCGTCCGGCAGGCCGGCCTCTTTCCACAGTGCCGCAACGGCATTCACGGCCGACGGGTCCTTCTCAGACGGCTTGATGATGACGGCATTGCCGCACGCGATGGCGATCGGCACGAACCACAGCGGCACCATGGCCGGGAAGTTGAAGGGCGAGATGACGGCCACCACGCCGAGGGACTGCCGGATCGAGTAGACATCGACGCGCGTCGAGACATTCTCGGAGAAGCCGCCCTTGAGCAAGTGCGGTATGCCGCAGGCGAACTCGGCGACTTCGAGGCCGCGTGTGACCTCGCCGACGGCGTCGGAGTGCACCTTGCCGTGCTCGGCAGTGATCAGCGCGCCGATCTCCTCCTTCTTGGCATTGAGCAGCTCACGGAACTTGAAGAGCACCTGCGTCCGCTTGGTCAGCGAGGCGTTCTGCCACTCCGACTCCCAGGCCGCCTTGGCCGATGCCGCGACCTCGTCGACGAGAGCTTTGGAGGCCAGGTCGAGCACGCCGGTCTGTGCACCGGTCGCCGGGTTGTAGACGGGCGAGGTGCGCTCGGCGGTCCCGGTCCATTCGGTGCCGGCGATCAGATGGGTGATACGGGTCGGGCTCATGGCGCGCGCACTTTCGTTCCGGAGGACTTTGTTAGGACAAAGTACCATATGTTCGCGTCCGCTGTGAGCGTTCCGCCGCTTGCGCGAATAGTCCTATTGTCCTAACATTCAGACAGCACACCGGGTGACGCCCGGCCCTCTCGGCACCAGGAGTTCTCCGTGACCACGACCACGACCACCACCCCGCTCGAGGCCATGACCGCGAGCGAGCCCACCGTGCTGTGGAACGACAGCGCCGACCCGCGCGAGTTGGCGCAGTCGATCGCCTGGGGTGCCGTGGGCGCCACCTGCAACCCGGTGATTGCCGTCAGTTGCGTCAAAGCGGACCTGCCGCGCTGGTCGGACCGGATGGCCCAGATCGCCGCCGAACGCCCGACCGCCTCCGAATCCCAGATCGGCTGGCAAGTCGTGGAGGAGATCTCGCTCGAGGCGGCGGCGATGCTGCTGCCGGCATACGAAAAGTTCGGGGGGCGCAATGGGCGCCTGTCGATGCAGACCGATCCCCGCCTAGCGCGGGACGCGGTGGCGCTAGCCGACCAGGCCGAGGCTTTCAGCCGGGTGGCCCCCAATGTCATCGTCAAGATTCCGGCGACGGCCAACGGGATCGCGGCGATCGAGGACGCCGTCGCGCGCGGCGTCTCGATCAATGTCACCGTCTCCTTCTCGGTGCCGCAGGCGATTGCCGCAGCCGAGGCAATCGAGCGGGGTATGGCGACGCGCGAGGCTGCCGGACACGATGTCTCGGCCATGGGGCACGTCGTGACCATCATGGTCGGGCGACTGGATGACTGGCTCAAGGACTGCGTCGCGCGCGATGGTGTGGACATCGACCCCACCTACCTGGAGTGGGCCGGTGTCGCGGCCTTCAAACGGGCCTATGGGATTTTCCAGGAGCGCGGCTTCCGCTCTCGTCTGCTATCCGCGGCCTTCCGCAACACCAAGCATTGGTCGGAATTCGTCGGTGGCGATGTCGTGATCTCCCCACCGTTCGCGTGGCAGCAACGCATTCAGGACGAGTGCGAGGTCGTGGTCGAGGACCGGATGGCGATCCCCGTCGATCCCGCGATCATCGATGCGCTCTCTGAGCTCCCCGAGTTCCGGCGTGCCTACGATCCCGACGGTATGACGATCGCCGAGTTCGACGGCTTCGGCGCCACCCGCAAGACCATGCGTCAGTTCCTCGGTGCCGATGAGGAGCTCGACCACCTGGTGCGCGACATCCTCGTGCCCGCACCCTGATCGACCGGGCACCATAGCGGCAGACCCAACGCATCCGAGCACGAACGTGAGGCAGGCATGAGCGAGACGATCCGGTTGACCACGGCCCAGGCCATCGTGAAATTCCTTGGGGCGCAATGGTCCGAGCGCGACGGGGTCGAGCAGCGGCTCGTCACCGGGATGTTCGGGATCTTCGGGCACGGCAATGTGTGCGGAGTCGGGCAGGCGTTGCTGCAGGACCAGATCTCCTTCGAGGAGTCGGGGGCGCAGGATCCGCTCGCGGCCGGGCACGTGCCCTATTACCTGATTCGCAACGAGCAGAGCGGGGTGCACGCGGCGACCGCCTATGCGCGCACACGCAATCGGCTGCAGGTGATGTCGGTGACGACGTCGATCGGGCCGGGGGCGACGAATATGATCACCGGCGCCGCGCTGGCGACCACCAACCGCATCCCGGTCCTGCTCTTCCCCTCCGACCAGTTCGCCAATCGCATCCCGGATCCCGTTCTGCAACAACTGGAATCGCCGCAGACCCTAGACACCGCGGTGACCGACTGCTTCCGGCCGGTGTCGCGCTTCTTCGACCGGATCAACCGGCCCGAGCAGCTCATCCCGTCGCTGTTGAACGCGATGCGCGTCCTCACCGACCCGGCCGACACCGGCGCGGTCACCATCGCCTTGCCGCAGGACGTCCAGGCCGAGGCGTATGACTGGCCGCTCGCCTTCTTCCGCAAGCGCGTGTGGCATGTCGGCCGGCCGGTGCCCGAGCCCGCGGCGCTGGCACGTGCGGTCGAGATCATCCGGTCGGCGAAGCGCCCGCTGGTGGTCGCCGGCGGTGGCGTGGTGTATGCCGATGCGTCCGCGCAACTGCGCGAGTTTGCCTCTGCGACAGGGATTCCCGTGGCCGACACTCATGCGGGGAAAGGCGCAATCAACTGGGATCACCCGTCCTCGGTGGGTGCGGTCGGGTCCACCGGATCGTCCGCGGCGAACGCGCTGGCTCGCTCGGCCGATGTCGTCATCGGCATCGGGACGCGCTACTCCGACTTCACGACCGCCTCGCACACGATCTTCGCCGACCCGGAGGTGCACTTCGTCAACATCAACACCCTGGGGTTCGACGCGATGAAGCACGGCGCGACCATGGTCGTAGCCGACGCGCGCGCGGCGCTGGAGGGGTTGACGGCGGCGATGTCCGGGTGGCAGGTGGACGCGGCATACCGGCAGGAGGCGATCGACCTCGACGCGGCCTGGCAGCGTGAGGTCGACGCGTGCTACCACCGCGACCACGGGCCCTTGCCCGCACAGACCGAGGTCTTCGGCGCGCTCAACGAGCTGATGGGACCCGAGGATGTCGTCATCAACGCGGCCGGCTCGATGCCCGGTGATCTCCAATGTCTTTGGCGGGCAACGACTCCCGTGCAGTACCACGTGGAGTATGCGTTCTCGTGCATGGGCTACGAGATCCCAGCGGCGATCGGTGCGCGGCTCGCGCTGCCGGGCGGCAACCGCGTCGTCGCGATCGTCGGCGACGGGACCTATCAGATGCTCCCGATGGAGATCGCGACCGCAGTGTCGGAGGGGTTGGACCTGACCCTGGTGCTGCTGCAGAACCACGGGTTCGCCTCGATCGGGGCGCTATCGGAGTCGCGCGGCTCGCAAGGGTTCGGCACGAAATACCGGATGCGCAATGCGGCAACTGGCCGGCTCGACGGGGCCGACGTGCCCTTCGACCTCGCGGCCAATGCGGCATCCTGGGGCGCGAATGTGCTGCGCTGCAACGGGATCGCCGACTTCCACGCGAAGTTCACCGAGACGGCCGACAGCCCCGGAGTGACCGTGCTCTACATCGAGACCGACCTGACCGGCCCCAACCCGCCGGGCACCGCGTGGTGGGACGTGCCGGTCGCGCAGGTGAGCGACCTGGAGTCGACGCGAACGGCATACATCGAGCATGTCGAGGCCAAGAAGGCGCAGCGCTTCTACGTCTGATCGCCCACCGGACGCCGCATTGCGGCGACTCCCGTCCGGTGCTTGAGTTTCGTATGCCGCGCACCTACCTCGGGATCATCACCGGCTCCTTCTCCACGCCCGCCGCCGACAACCCGACGGTTGTCGCCATGGAGGCCGCGTATCGCCACCATGGCCTCGATGCCCGCTATCTCAACTGCGACATCGGTTCGGAGGAACTCGCGGCCGCCGTGTCCGGGGCCCGGGCCATGGGCTGGGCGGGCTTCAACTGTTCGATCCCGCACAAGCGGACCGTCATCGACCTCATCGACGCGCTCGCGCCTTCGGCCGAGATCATCGGTGCCGTCAACTGTGTGGTGGCGACCGACGATGGGTTGATCGGCCACAACACCGATGGCCAGGGCTTCGTCGCGGCCCTGACGCAGGTGCGGACACCCGAAGGCGCCCACATTGTGGTTCTCGGCACCGGTGGCGCCGCCCGCGCCGTGGCCGTCGAGACGGCATTGGCCGGCGCCGCCTCGATCACCCTCGTGGGACGCGAGGCCGACGAGGCGAGCACGCTGGGTGCCTATGTCACCCAGGCGACCGGTGTGCCCGCATACGCCAAGGGGTGGGAGGGGGCGTATGCCGTTCCCCCCACCGCCGACATCCTCGTCAATGCGACCAGCGTCGGCTTCGGCGATCCCGACGCGATGGTCGACATTGATGTCGCGAGCCTGCGGCCCGGGCTCATCGCCGCGGACGTCGTGGTCAGTGCGACACCGACGGCGTATGTCCGCGCCGCTCGCGCCGCCGGCGCCACCGCCCTCGACGGGGTCGGGATGATGGTGGGCCAGGCCGCCGTGAACTTCCACCTATGGACCGGCGTCGAGCCCGACCGCGACGTCATGCGCGCGGCCCTGGAGGCCACCCTCGCCGGCTGACGAACCCACCACCACTTTTCGTCGAGAGGCCGGTTCAGCCACGTCGAGAGGCCGGTTCGGTTCGTCGACACATACCCTGGCCGCGTGATCACCGAAGTGCCGAAGAGCAACAGCGACCGCCTCTGGGGTGCTCTCTGGCCCGGCGGCGTCGGCAAACCTATCGAGGACATCGAGCAGATCACCCACCGACAGCGCCCGGGGGACGTTCACCGCTGTCGCCATCGCGATCCCTCCGCCTCGGTCCCTGCCGTTGCCTCCAAACCAAGTGGCGCAGGTCTCTTCGCCTCGATGCGGAAGCGAATGTCTTGGGGCCCCTCCGATGGTGATGCCGACGTGGGACCAGTTCATGGCGACCGTGCTCCGCGCGCTGGCGGATGGCGAGACGCGTTCTCGCCGTTGGTTATACGACAACGTCGCCGCGGAAGCGGAACTCACCGACGAAGAGCGTGCAAGGATCCTGAAGTCCGGCCAGCCGATGTACGAGAACAGGATCGGTTGGGCCACGTCTCATCTGACTCGGATCGGCGGTCTCGACCGTCCGGCGCGCGGCCAGTACGTCATCACTGACGTCGGACGTCGCCTGCTCGCCGAACACCCTGACGGGATCACCGAGCGTGACACCTTCACGGCCGCCGAGAATGCCGGCATACGAAATGCCCCGCCGATCCCGAGGACCCGTGCACGCCAGACCGCTGCGCGACCCGCCCTGTCGACGGACCACGAGGCCGCGCTCGACCCGGTGGAGCAGATCGAGATCGGCATCGCCCGCATCCACGATGAGGTCTCCGCCGATCTGCTGACCCGATTGCACGAGCGTGAGCCGGCGTTCTTCGAGCAGGCGGTGCTCGATCTGCTCATGGCGATGGGCTACGGCGGCGCGGAGGGGACCGCCACGCGCACCCAACTATCCAATGACGGCGGCATCGACGGGGTCATCGACCAGGATGCCCTCGGCCTGAGCCGGGTCTACGTGCAGGCCAAGCGCTACGCGCTCGGCGCAAGCATTGGCCGGCCAGAGATCCAGGCCTTCGTCGGCGCCCTGCACGGCAACGCCGCGAACCAAGGCGTTTACCTCACGACGGCAGGTTTCAGCTCGGGCGCCAGAGACTACGCCAAGGGCATCGCGACCCGCGTCGTGCTCGTCGATGGCCAGCGGCTCGCCGCCCTCATGATCCGCTACGGCGTCGGGGTTCAGGTCAAGCGGACGGTCCAGATCGTCGAGATCGACGAAGACTTCTTCGACTGAGGCTGACGAACGTGGTCCGGGATCGAGCTCACATGGTGCCCACGCACTCCAGCCACACTGGTCCAGGCGGGCCGGATCACGATCGATGGCGGCTAGGGTCCCCGAGGTACCACCTAGGCGAGGGCGCCTCGATGACCGGCTACTCGCCGACGAGCCGTCACCGCCCACGAGGGGGCTCCGTCCACTCGATAGGCCTGAACCGGCCTCTCGACGGGGCTGAACCGGCCTCTCGACGGGGCTGAACCGGCCTCTCGACGTCAGGGTGCGGGGGCGGGGGCCGTGGTGGAGCGTTCGACCAGAGTGGTGGCGAGGCGGTCGACGCGCCTGGGGCCGTCGGCGCCGCGCATCCGGTCCTGGACGATGTCCACCGCGACCAGGCCAAACTCCTCGACCGACTGACGCACGCTCGTCAGCGACACCATCTCCAATGCCGCGAGCGCGGAGTCGTCGACGCCGACCACGCTGATGTCCTCCGGCACCCGCAGGCCGGCGGCCCGGAACCGCCCGATCGCGCCGACAGCGTTCTAGTCGTTGGCGGCATACACCGCGGTGGGGGGGTTCGACATACGCAGAATCGCCTCGGCGCCGGCGGCGCCGCCTTCGGCCGTGAACGCCGCCTCGATGACGAGCTCGGGCAGGCCGCGACAAGTCGATCAAGCTGTGCATGTACACCCACGGCGACGGCGGCGGCTTCTGGTCGGTCGCGAAGAAGGGCGCGATGAAGGCCGCCGAGGACCTTGGTGTCACCTTCGAGTACTTAGGAGTCCAACAACGACCCGGCCAAGCAGGCCCAGCTCATCGAGGCCGGCGTCAGCGCCGGGTACCAGGGCATCGCCGTCTCCGCGCCCATCCCCGACGCCATCAAGGGCGCCCTCGGCAAGGCCACCGCGGCCGGCATCCCCATCGTCACCATGAACTCCGGCAGCGCCGTCTTCGCCAACCTTGTCCGCCGGCCTGGCCGACATCTCCAAGAGCGAGGCCGAGATCCAGGCCTAGCTGGAGTCGGAGAAGGACATCGACGGCATCTTCTCCCTCAACGCCGACATCGCCACCGGTGCGGCGATCCCGGCCGCCGAGGCTGTGAACCGCGGCATCAAGATCGGCACCCTCGACCTCTCCGGCGACGCCGTGCAGGCGATCAAGGACGGGAAGATGGAGTTCGCCATCGACCAGCAGCAGTACGCCCAGGGCTACCTGCCCGTCGTCCTGCTCTACGTCAACAAGCTCGACGGCCTGGTCCTCGGTGGCGGCAAGCCGATGTACACCGGCCCCGGTTTCGTGACCAAGGAGAACGCCGACCTGGTCCAGAAGCTCGCCGACGCCGGCACTCGCTGATCCACGCTCGCGGTGGCGGGCCCGACCCGCCACCGCCCCGCCGGCGCGCAGCCGCCGGCGCGGCCACGGCATACGCCGATCGGCCCGCACCCGACCGGAGGCCGCCTCCGGACCGTATGTCGCCCGCATCCGTCCCTCACGGAGGTTTCCGTATGTCCACCGCTAGTCCGCGCGTCGACGAACGCGTCGCCACGACCTCATCGCTGACCCGTATGCTGCGCCGCCCCGAGCTCGGCGCCTTCCTCGGCGCGGTCGTCATCTATGTCATGTTCGCCCTGGTCGACAAGAACGGCACCTTCGCCACCATCGCCGGCACCGCCCGCTGGACCGATGTCGCGGCCAGCACCGGCATCGTCGCCGTCCCGGTCGCGCTGCTGATGATCTCCGGCGAGTTCGACCTCAGCTCCGGCGTCATGATCGGCACCTCCGGCCTCCTCGCGGGCCTGCTGACCACCCACTTCGGCCTGAGCATGTGGCCGGCCATCCTGCTGACCTTCGCCTTCGCGGCGTGCATCGGACTGATCAACGGCTGGCTGGTCATGCTCACCGGACTGCCGTCCTTCATCGTCTTCGTGTTGGCGCTGGTCGACGTGCTGCGCGCCGGCGGGCGCTTCACGGTCTGGGAGGACCCCCTGATCAACAATGTCGCGACACCGATCGCGTCCGCGGAGATCGGGGCACTCCTGGGGAGGGCCGTCGACCGGGGGGCCGAGGGCGTGCTGCACTTCGCTGGTGGGAGCGCGGTGACACGCCGGGAGTTGGCGGAGGCGACCTGCCGGGTCTTCGACCTCGACCCGGCACAGCTGGACTTCGGGCCGCCGCCCGACGAGGCGCGCATCCCGGCGCCCGTGCCCTTCGACACCTCGATGTCAGGGGCACGGACGATGACGGATCTCGGCACCCAGGCCTGGCCCATCGAGGACCAACTGCGGTCACTGCGCCTCGAGGTGGACGAGGGTGCCCCCGCCCCCCTCAGCTGATCCCCAGATTTCCCGTCGAGTGGCCGATTCAGCCCCGTCGAGTGGGATGGGGCCGGTCGGTGTTGCCGGCGGGCTTACCGAGGAACATATTCCGCAGTATCTCCTCGACGATGCCGGTCGGCGGCATAACCGGTTAAGTAGGTGCCGAGCTCGCGCGTGACGATCGCGCCGACGGGGATGCGCGAGCGCCTTCGGGATTCACCGATCTGACGGGCCAGTTCGAAGCGGACGTCGAGATGGCTCGCGCCCGCGCGCGTGGATCAGCAAATCACCGGGCGTCGAGACGGCCGTATGCCGCAGCCCGCCCCCCACTCGAGGAACATGCCGGCCCGCGACGGTGGCCACGACCTTGCTGGATGACCACTTATGGCGTCCTGCTCGCTAGCGCGGCCCAGACGCCGCTGGGTGACGTCGACACCGTCACCTAGCTTTCCCCGTCGAGTGGCTGAACCACCCTCGCCCACGCAGAGCGTGGGACAGGGACGGGCTGAACCGGCCACTCGACAGGGCTGAACCGGCCACTCGACGGGGCTGAACCGGCCTTTCGACGCCCCTGAACCGGCCTTTCGACGGGGGTGGGTCAGAGCGTGACCCAGCCGGCGCCGGCGGCGGAGCGGACCATGGCATCCAAGGCTTCGGCCGAGGCGACGGCGTCGGCCAGGACCGGGCCTTCCGAAGTCCCGGACAGGATCGAGCGCACGAAGCCCGCCAACTCCACGACCTTGGTGTCGTCATAGCTGGTGGGGATGCTCGACCCCGGCTGGAAGCGCCCGTGCTCGCCCGCGCCCGGGCCGACGAAGAGGCGCTGGGTGGGCTGATCGGCATACGTGCTTCCGGTGGACAGACGCAACTCGCCGGGCGTGCGGAAGTCCCACTCGATCAGACCCGTGGTGCCGTGCACCTCGATGCCGTAGTTGTTCTGCTCACCTACGGCCACCCGGCTGCACTCGAGCGCGACGAGCACGCCGGCGTGGGTGCGCATCATGGCCATCACATAGTCCTCGTTCTCGACCGCGCCCTTGGGCGCTTCGGGGTCGCCGAGGCCGTGGCCATAGGTCTGCGCGCCCTCCTGGAGCACCGGCCGTTCGGGGATGAAGACCGCGGTCCGCGCGACCAGCCCGGCGAGGTCACCGAGGACATAGCGCGTCAGGTCGACCGCGTGCGACGCAAGGTCGCCCAGGACCCCATGGCCTCCCGACGCCAACCCATACCGCCAGGTCAGCGTGCCGAGCGGGTGCGCGGCGTAGTCAGTCAGCAGCCGCACCCGGGCGTGGGTCGGCATACCGATCGCGCCGTCGGCGACCAGCTCGCGCAAGCGAGCCGACGCCGGCACCGCACGGTAGTTGAACCCCACCGTCCCCTGCACGCCGGCAGCAGCGACGGCATCGGCGACCGCCTGCGCGTCCGCGGCGCAGAGGCCGACCGGCTTCTCGATCCACAGGTGCTTGCCGGCCGCGGCGACGGCGACGCCGATCTCGCGGTGGAGGGCGTTGGGCGCGGTCACGCTGACCGCCTCGATGCGCGGGTCCGCGATCAGCTCGCGCCAATCGCCGTATGCCGTGGCGAACCCGTGCTTGGCGACCGCGGCATCGCGCGCCCCCGGGACGCTGTCGGCAACCGCCACGAACTGCGGCGTCACCCCCAGGTCGGCGTAGTGGTGGCGCAGGCGTCCCCACGCCCGGGCGTGCACATCACCAAGCCAGCCGGCGCCGATGACGCCGACCCCGATCGTGCGCTGCGCGCCGGTCATGGTCAGGCCCCGAGCCGGGGCGCGACGTTGGTGGCGAGGTAGTCCAGGCAAGTGCGCACATCGTCGACCGGACCGGTGCCCGCGGCGGGCAGGCCCTGGGTGAGCGCGGTGTCCTGCTCCAGGACATACCACCCGCGGTAGCCGCCGGCCTCCAGCGCGAGAACGGCCTCGTCAATCGCGACGTCACCCTCGCCGAGCGAGCGGAACATCCCGGCCTGGACGCCCTCGACGAGCGTCAGCTCACCGGAGAGCACGCGGTCCGAGGTCGCCACGTCGACGTCCTTGAGGTGGACGTGCCCGACGCGGTCGCCGTGCTCGCGGGCGAAGGCGACCGGGTCGACCCCGCCGATCTGCAGGTGGCCGGTGTCGAGACACCACTGGACGTCGGTGTGCTCCAGCGCCAGGGCGACATCGGCCGCGGTCTCGACGACCGTCCCGACGTGCGGGTGGAGGACCTGGGTCAGGCCGTGGGCCGCGCAGATGGCGTCGACCTCGCGCAGGCCCTCGCCGACGATCGCCATCCCGGCCGCGTCGAGCGGCACGGGCGTCGACCAGTCGTAGTCCTGGACCAGCGCGGTGACGAACCGGGTCGCCCCGGCCGCCTGGAAGAGCTCCGCGACCTCGGTGGCGCGGCGCAGGGCGTCGGCCCGCTGGGCCGGGTCGTGCAGGACGAGCGGCACGAAGCCGCCGATCATCTCCAAGCCGTAGCCCGCCAGCAGCGCGTTGAGGTCGCCGGCCTGCTCCGGGAGGAAGCCGGGGGCACCGAGTTCGGTGGCGGGAATGCCCAGCTCGCGCATCTCGCCGAGCACCCGGTCGGACGGCATGACCTCACCCCAGCCGGGCACTTCGCAGATGCCCCAGGAGATGGGCGCGGCGGCGACGCGGCCGTCGAGAGCACCGAGCGAGGGGGACATGACAAACCTCCGGATTCGAGTGGCGAGGGTAGGCGGGGGCGCCAGTCACAGCATACGGCAACCGACCGTATTTGTTCTATCAAAGGTATGTGCACACATTTGCACTCATGGAGGGTCAGGCCACGCTTGGCGGCGTGTCGATATGACAAACGCCGACTTTGTCCGCTAGCGTTGCGATATATCAGCCCGATATATCGAGAGGAGACATGATGACAACCCGCCGCCAGCTATTGCTGGAGTTCGCCGTGCTCGGTCTCCTCCACGAGGGTCCCCAGCACGGGTACGAGTTGCGCAAGCGGCTCAACCTTGCGCTCGGCCCCTTCCGGGCGCTCTCCTTCGGGACGCTCTACCCCGCGCTGCGCGCGCTCGTCGCGCACGGCTATCTCAGCGAGAGCGCCGACCCGGCGTCCGCGCCCGCGAGCCGCCGGCCCCGGATCACCTACGAACTGACCGACGCCGGGCGCACCCGCTTCGGCGCTCTCACCGCGCGCGTCGACCCCGATGCGTATGACGACGAGGGCTTCGAGCTGCGCGTCGCCTTCTTCGGGCGCACCGAGTCCACGGCGCGGCTGCGCATCCTCGAGGGCCGCCGCGCCCGTCTGGAGGAGCGGTTGGCCGCCCTGCGGGCAACCAACCGCGAGCGCACGACCCGGGACAGCTGGAGCATCGCTGTCACGCGGCATACGGAAGAGCAGATCGAGCGCGACCTGCGCTGGCTCGGTGACCTGATCACCGCCGAACGCGGCGCACCCGCCCGCCCCGGCACGCTGACCGACCCCAACCACCCGGCGTTCACGCCACCCGGCCGACTCGGCCGCTAACCATCACCGAAATAAGGAGCACCCTGATGGGTTCCATTCGCGTCGCCATCGTCGGCGTCGGCAACTGCGCGAGTTCCCTCGTGCAGGGCGTCCACTACTACCGCGATGCCGACCCGGCCGGCACCGTCCCCGGGCTCATGCACGTGCAGTTCGGCCCGTATCACGTCAATGACGTCGAGTTCGTCGCCGCGTTCGACGTCGACGACAAGAAGGTCGGCAAGGACCTCGCCGAGGCGATCAACTCCTCCGAGAACAACACCATCACCATCGCCGAGGTCCCCACCACCGGTGTGACGGTCCAGCGCGGCCACACCCTCGACGGGCTCGGCAAGTACTACCGCCTGACCATCGACGAAAGCCCGGCCGAGCCGGTCGACGTCGTCGCCGCTCTGCGCGAGGCCCAAGTCGACGTGCTCGTCTCCTACCTGCCGGTGGGCTCGGAGGAGGCCGACAAGTTCTACGCCCAGTGCGCGATCGACGCGGGCGTCGCCTTCGTCAACGCCCTGCCGGTCTTCATCGCGAGCGACCCCGAGTGGGCCGCGAAGTTCGAGGCCGCCGGCGTGCCGATCATCGGCGACGACATCAAGTCCCAGGTCGGCGCGACCATCACCCACCGCGTGATGGCCAGGCTCTTCGAGGACCGCGGCGTGGTGCTGGACCGGACCTATCAGCTCAACGTCGGCGGCAATATGGACTTCAAGAACATGCTCGAGCGCGAGCGCCTGGAGTCCAAGAAGGTCTCCAAGACCCAGGCCGTCACCTCCAACCTCACCGGCCCGCTGGCCGGCAAGAAGGAGGACCGCAATGTGCACATCGGCCCGTCCGACTATGTCGCCTGGCTCGATGACCGCAAGTGGGCCTATGTCCGCCTCGAGGGTCGCGCCTTCGGCGACGTCCCGCTGAACCTCGAATACAAGCTCGAGGTCTGGGACTCCCCGAACTCCGCCGGCATCATCATCGACGCCATCCGCGCCGCCAAGATCGCCAAGGACCGCGGCATCGGCGGCGCCCTGCTCTCCGCCAGCTCCTACCTGATGAAGTCCCCGCCGGAGCAGCGCGAGGACACCGAGGGCCGTCGCCGGCTCGAGGCCTTCATCGCCGGCGACGAGGCGCGTTGACGCGCACCTGACCGCCGAAGGTGAGGGGGCGGCATACGGCCCGATTGCCGTATGCCCCCACCTCACCTTCTGCAGGTCAGCCCAGGCCCGCGCACTGACCGGACAGGGCGCCGCCAGCGGTGTTGCCGGACCCGGTCGGGGCGACGAGATTCATTGTGCAGTTGGCATTGCCGCCGATGGTGTTGGTCGAGACGTTTAGCACCTTGGCCACGGTGTTGCCCTTGATCAGCAGGCCGCCCTTCATGGTGTTGTCACGCAGCCGGATCGCGGCCGAGGTGTTGCTCATGACCTCGATGTTGTTGCCGGCCCGGTTGTCGAAGACACCGATCCGGTTGTGGTTGTTGTGCAGGATGATGTTGTTCTTGATCGTCATCTGGCAGATGCCGATCGGCCCGTAGTTGTTCTGCAGGTTGATATTCCCGCCCGCATTCGGGTCGACCTTGCACCCGTCATTGCCGATGATGATCTCCTTCGCCGTGCGACGGAAGTGGATCTGTCCCCACACATCCGTGTCGATGATGTGCACGCGCATCGCCTGCTGGCCGAAGACATTGCCCTTGATCATCGCGTCGGCAGTCATCAAGGTCGAGCCGATGCCGACCTTGACATTGCCTTTGACCTGCGCCCCGTCCAGCGTGCAGGTCTCGCCGTCGGGCACGACGATCGCGGGGTAGGTCCCCGTCAGCGTGCCGTGCAGGTCTCGGCGACCGCGGCCGACGCTGTTCCGGCTCCGATCCCCGTCGCGAGCGCGGCCGCCCCGATGACGCCGAATGCCGTGCCGCGGATGAATTTCTGTATGGCCATGTGCTGCCTCCCCAAATTGCCCCACCTGCTCGGCGGGCGGCACGAGATGAGCGCCTGGCTGACCGAGCGCGGACTGCCCTATCGGGCGAGGCGTGTGCTTTTGACAATAGAGCCGTTCGTGGTGCTCCCGCGGGGAAATCCCGACCAAAAGTAGCCAGAAAACTTAGGGCGTCCATGGAGAGCGAATCGCCGCTCGCGTGCCGCGCGAGCGGCGATTCGCCTGATGTGCCCGTGCCAGAACGTCGTTCCGGGCTCTGGCCTACTTGAGGTAGGTCGCGAGCTTTGCCTCGACATTGGTGGACACGCTGGCCGGGCCACCGAGCAGGACGATGTTCGTCGGCGCCAGGCGCTTGAGCTCCGCGTCGACGGAGGCCGGGATCGCGTCGGTGTCGACGAGCAGGACCGGTCCCTTGTTCTTGCCGGCCACCGGGGCGCCGGACAGGGCGTCGGCAAAGACGCGGCCGGAGGCGACATACACGGTGTTGACGCCGGGAGCGTAGGCGTTCGAGGAGATCGTCGCCGACGTCGAGAAGCGATCGGGGCCGGCCCAGCGCGAGACGCCGCCGGTGGTGTAGCGGGTCAGGAAGGAGTAGGTGTCCTGGTCGATGGTGTTCTCGCCGCCGAGCACGACGATGCTCTTGGACTGCAGCCGCTCGAGCTCCTTCTTCACCACGCCGGGCACGCCGTCGTGCTCAATGAGAAGAACCGGTCCGGGCGTCTTGCCCGCCACCGGGGCGCCGGAGAGGGCGTCCGGGAAGACCTCGCCCGAGGCGACGAAGGTGACATCGGGGCCGGGCGCGAAGTTCAACTCCGAGATATTCGCCGACGCGGAGTAGCGCGTCTGGCCGGCGATGCGCGAGACCTCACCGGTGGTCAACGTGCGCAGCGTGTTCATGACCGCGCCGCTGACCGAGTTGGTGCCGCCGAGCACCACGATGTTCTTCGGCGCCAGGCGGGTCAACTCGGCGATGACCGAGTCCGGGACATAGTCCGGACGGGTCAACAGCACCGGGCCGCCGTCGCGCCCGGCGACCGGCGCACCGGAGAGCGCGTCGGTGAAGACCAGCCCCGACGTAACGTATGCCGTGGCCACCCCCGGCGCGTAGTTCGCCTTGGAGATATTGGCCGAGGCCTCGTAGCGGTCGGCACCCGCGATGCGGGTGACCGTGCCGGCCGACTGGGAGGCGTTCGCGGTGCTCGCGAGGCTGGGGCCGGCGACGAGAGCGCCGACGACAGCCGCGGCAGCGAGCGCCGAGCGGCGCGTGGTCATAAGGGTCATGGACGGTTACTCCTTTTGCGAGGTGGCGACACCGGACGGTGCGCCGACGGTGAACGTCAGGACACGACGTAGTTGCCGAGTTCCGCTTCGAGCGAGGTGCTGATCGAGGCCGGACCGCCGAGGACGACGATCTTGTGCGGGCGCAACCGCAACAGCTCTGAACGGATCGAGCTGGGGATCGAGTCGGTGCCGACAAGCAGCATCGGGCCCTTGTTCTTGCCGGCCACCGGGGCGCCAGAGAGGGCATCGGCAAAGACCTGGCCATAGGCGACATAGGCCACCGAGACGCCGGGAGCGAAGGACTCCGCGGAGATCTGCGCCGACGCTTCGTAGCGGTCGGCACCAAACCAGCGCGGCACCCAGCTGCCGGTGAAGGTGGTCAGCTGGGCCAGCACGGCGTCGGACACCGAGTTCGGGCCACCGAGCACGACGACCCGCTTGGGGTTGAGGCGGTCCAGCTCGTCCAGAATCGACTGGGGAAGGTGATCGTCCGATGTCAGGAGCATCGGCGAGGACGCGATCCCGGCCACGGGTGCACCCGAGAGCGCATCGGCGAACACCTGACCCGAGGAGACGAAGGCGGTGTTGACGCCCGGGCTGAAGGAGGACTGGCTGATCTGCGCGGACGCGTCATACCGGTCGGCACCCATCCACCGCTCGACCGAACCGGAGGTGTAGGACTTCAGTTGGTTCTCGACCGCGTCGGAAATGGAGTTCGGGCCACCGAGCACGACGATCTTGCGCGGCGCGAGGCGGCTCAACTCCGCCGTGATCGCACTGGGGATCTCGGTCGAACGCACGAGCAGCATCGGACCCCCGTCCCGCGCGGCCACGGGAGCACCGGACAGCGCGTCGGTAAAGATCGCCCCGGAGGCGACGAAGGCGACAGCCACGCCGGGCGCATAGTTCGCCTTGGAGATATTGGCCGACGCCTCATAGCGGTCGGCGCCCGAGAGTCGCTCGACGCCGGAGACCTTGGCCGGTGCGGCTCCCTGCACCGTCGCCGCAGAGCTCGTCATGGCCGGCACCAGCGCCACTGCCCCCATCGTCGCCAGGGCCAACGCTCCGCGACGCAAGACTGCAATACCCATCAGTTCTGACTCCTCGACCTTCTCGGCGCTGACCCTCAGCACACATCGCCCAGGGCAGGGTAACCAACTCCACTGATATCGGCACGTCCGGGGAAGCAGTGGGCGGTCAGGCGCCGCTGTCCTGCACTTCGAGGACGATCACGCTGACGTTGTCGTGGCCCCCGCCCGCGAGCGCGGCCTGGACCAGTGCGTCGGCTGCGTCCTGGGCATTCGCGGCCGTGTGCAGGATCCAGAACAGGTCGTCCGGGGCGACATCATCGGTCAATCCGTCCGAGCACAGCAGCAGCCGGTCGCCGCTGGTCAGGTCGAGTCGTTCGTGATCGACATCGACCCCGGGGCGGGCGCCGAGGCTGCGCGTGACGATGTGGCGCATGGGGTGCACGGCGGCTTCGTCCGGCGCGAGCATGCCGAGCGTGACCATGTCCTGAACCTCGGTATGGTCGATCGTCACCTGCCGGAACTCGCCATCGTGCGCCAGCAGGACCCGCGAGTCGCCGACATTGAAGGCCACCCAGCTGCCGTCGGCAAGGGCGGCGACACCGGTCAGCGTCGTGCCCATCCCGCGCTGGCCGGGCAGCAGGCCCCCGTCCCACACCCGCCGATTGGCTTCCTCGATGGACGCGACGACATCGCCCGCCTCGAGCTCACGACCGGCTAGTTCACGCAGGGTGTCGATGGCCAGCGCACTGGCCACCTCGCCCGCAGCGTGCCCGCCCATCCCGTCGGCCACCGCGAAGATCGGGTAGGCCGCGAGCGAGGCGTCCTCGTTCTGCGCGCGCACCAACCCCACGTGGGTTGCCTGGCCGACCTCGATCACGAGTCGTAATCTCCCACATTGGCCAGGTCATTGGCCAAGCAGCCCCCAAGGCTCGGGGTCAGGGCAGGAAGCTCCCGAGGGCCGCGCGGACGTTCTCGCTGACCGTTGCGGGCCCGCCGAGGATGACGATCCGGTGCGGCTGCAGCCGGGCGATCTCGTTCTCCACGGTGCGCGGGAGTTCGAAGGTGTCGACCAAGAGAACCGGGCCCCGCGTCATACCGGCCACCGGCGCGCCCGGAAGGGCGTCGGAGAACACGCGGCCCGAAGCGACATAGAGAACAGCAACGCCCGGGCCGTAATTCCCCGCCGAGATCTCCGCCGACGTGGCGAAGCGGTCGGGGCCGCTCCAGCGGACGACGGCGCCGGTGGTGAAGGTCTGCAGTTTGGTTAGCACATTGGGCGTGACCGTGGTCGGTCCACCCAGGACGACGATCCGTCCCGGCTTAAGAGATCGCGCGGATAGGTCAGGGTCGTCGGGTGGGTCGGGTGTCCCAGCGGTGGGTCGTCCAGGCTCGGCGGAGCAGGCTTCGGGTGATGATGACCGCGTT
>NZ_BAAAPN010000002.1:0-31202 GCF_039531165.1 Nostocoides vanveenii
CGCGTCGAGGACGGCGTCGGCCAGGCAAGCCGGAACCGCGCCAAGCCGGACGCCGTCCGCCAACTTCACAAGTGGTGACGCGGCGCGTCCGGTGGGGTAGCGCCGAAACGATGCGCTGACCCAGTCGGTCGGCGACAAGGGCAGCGCACCCCCGCCTGGTTCTCCACGGTCCAGGGCGTCCGCGACTACCGCAACTTCTGCCGCGTCGACCGCGAGCGCGAGTTCACCGAGCCGGGCGAGGGCGTCCGCGAGCCCGGCCCCGGTGGCCTGCCAGGTCACCTCCCGCAGCCGCGCCAGCGTGTCCCGGGCGTGGTCGACCAGTGTCAGCACCGTGGCGAGGGTCGGCGCGTCGCCGGCCTCGCGTGGGGTGCTGATCGGGGTGGTCGTCATGGTATTAATCGTACTCCTGTTCGAGTGGCGTCGCAAGGGTGGATCTGGTGAAATATGTTGTGGGAGAATGGGTTCCGTTGTTCGGGCAGGCTGCCGCGACGACCGGGTGGAGCGTCGCGCGTCGTGGCGTCGATCATGCCGCAGACCACCGAGAACCCTTCGGCCAGCGCGGTCAATAGCGGTTGCCCCGGCCTGACCAGGCAGAGCGTGGGCCCCAGACGACGTCAAGAACGGATCAGCGGTCCTCGGCAGCACGCAGCGCACTTCCGACTGCAGCGCACTTCCCGCACTTCCGACTGCGGCGCACTTCGGACTGCGGGGAACATCGGAACGGGACGTCCCCCGCATACTTCATGAGGCAGGTTCGACAGGCGCGGCGGGCTGGTACCAGAGGTCGGCAGTTCTACTGTGAGCCTTATGGCACGCGCGGCGGTGGCGGTGTGGCAAATGGCGCCGACGGTGGGCAACCGGCGAGCCAATCTCGCGCGCCTGGCCGGCGCCGCGGGCACCGCCCGCGCCAGGGGGGCGACCATCCTCGTCACTCCAGAGCTCAGCCTCACCGGTTACGACATCGGCGCCTTGACGGATGATGACACCGACCCCGAGCTCTTGACGGACCTCAGCCGCATCGCTCACAACACCGGCCTGGCCCTCGTCGTCGGGCTCGCCCTCCGGCAGGACCATCAGACCTGGAATTGCTCCGCCATCGTCGACCGCACCGGTGACCTGCGCGGGGTCTATCGCAAGATGCACCTCTTCGGCGACCTCGACCGTTCGCGCTTTTGCTCCGGCACCGACGGCCCGCTCGTCGTGGACGTCGACGGAATCACCGTGGGCACCCTGATCTGCTACGACATCGAGTTCCCCGAGCCGGCGCGCCTCGCCGCGCTGGCCGGCGCCCAACTCCTGGCCATCCCGACGGCGAATATGACGCCCTGGCACTTCATCAACGAGCACGTCATCCCGGTGCGGGCCTTCGAGAACCAGTTCTATGTCGCCTACGCCAACCACCACGGCACCGAGGGCGGCACGACATACGTCGGATCCAGCACGATCGCCGCACCGGAAGGGGCTACCGTCCGCGCCGGCGAAGACGACGAAGCGCTCATCCTCATGACCATCGACACCGACGATCTCGCCCAGCGCCGCCGCGAGGCGACCTATCTGATCGACCGACGACCTGAGCTCTACGACCGCCTCTCCCAGGAGAACTGATGTCCGAAACCCCAACGGCACCAACGTTGTTCACCGGGCACCTCTGGTGCCCAACCGAGGGAGAAGTCGATGCGCTGCTGGTCGCCGACGGCCGAATCCTCGCGATCGACGCGGACGCGCGAGACCACGCTGCCGGCATACCGGATCTGGACAGGGTCGACATCGCCGCCGGCGTGCTCGTCCCGGCCTTCGGCGACGGGCACGCGCACCCGCTCTTCGGCGGGCTGGAGCGGGAAGGTCCGCAGATCCGCCCACAACACAGCGTCGAGGGCATCGTCGCGGAGGTCGCCCGCTGGGCCAGCGCCCACCCGGACGCCGAATGGATCACCGCCGCGTCCTACGACTCCAGCCTCGCGCCCGAGGGACTCTTCGATGCTCGCTGGCTCGACGCGGCGGTCCCCGATCGTCCTGTAGCGCTGCGCGCCTGGGACTACCACACGATGTGGGTCAACACCCGCGCCTTGGAGCTGGCCGGAATCACCTCCGCCACAGCGGAACCCATCCTCGGTGAGATTCCACGCCGCGACGACGGCTCCGTCCTCGGCACCTTACGCGAGTGGGGCGCCGTCGACCTCATCACCGCCGTTGCCCACGACTGGCCCATGGAGACCAAGCTCCGTGCCCTGGAATGGGCCGCGCGCGCCTATGCCGGCCTCGGAGTCACGTGGGTGCAGGACGCGTGGGTCGAGCCGGAGACCGTTGAGGTCTACCTCGAGGCTGCCCGCCAAGACCGCCTCCCGATTCGCTTCAACCTTGCCCTGTATGCCGATCCCCGCCACTGGCCCGACCAACTCCCTACGTTCGAGGAGACCCGGCGCCGAGTCAATGAACTCGGCCACCCCCACCTGACCGCAAACACGGTGAAGTTCTTCGCCGATGGTGTCGTCGAGAACGCGACCGGCGCTCTGCTGCACCACTATTGCGGCTGTCCAGGCGAATTCGGCATGCTCGTGTGGGAACCCGAGTTGCTCAAGCGCGCCGTGACCGACGTCGACGCGGCCGGATTCCAGCCGCACATTCATACGATCGGTGACCGCGCGGTGCGAGTGGCGCTCGATGCGCTCGAAGCAGCCCACACCACCAACGGACCACGGGATCGCCGCGCGGTCCTCGCTCACCTTCAACTCGTGGACGAGAGCGACCGCACCCGGCTCGCCACCCTCGGCGTCATCGCAAACGCCGAGCCGTTGTGGTCGCAACTGGACGCCCTGATGAATGTCCTCACCGTCCCGCGGCTCGGGGAGGAGCGCGCCGACACGCAGTACCCGTGGGCGAGCCTGCGGGCCTTGGGCATCCCGATGAGCTTCGGGTCGGACTGGCCCGTCTCCTCGGCCGACCCGCTCGAGGGCATGGCCGTCGCCTGCTCGCGTCAGACCGCCGAGCGAGAACCTGCCGGCGGGTGGACGCCGCACCAGCGTCTTACCACGACGGATGCATTCCGTTGCTACACAGCCGCGGTCGCCTACCAAGCCTTCCGAGCTGCCGGGCGGCTCGCGGTCGGGTGCGACGCCGACTTTGCCGTCCTCTCGGCGGATCCGCGCACCCTTGACCGCCCACGCGACCTCGACACGATCCGCGTGACCGGCACCTGGGTCGCGGGTCGCCCTGTCCAATCAACCACTGCCCCGTCAACTTTCGACGCGTAGGAGATTCGATGACCGACTCGCCCCACCACCTCTCTTCGGACCTGCAGGTGAGCAGTGACGTCCACCTCAAGCGGGCGCTCGGCCTGCCGGGGCTGACGCTCTTCGGGCTCGCCTATCTGGTGCCCCTGACGGTCTTCACGACCTATGGCATTGTCACCGAAATCACCGGCGGCAGAGTCGCTTTCGCGTATGTCTTCACGCTCGCCGCGATGCTCTTCACTGCCTTTTCGTATGGCCGGATGGTCGAGGCCTATCCCGTGTCAGGGTCGGCCTACACCTACACCTCCCGGTCCTTCGGGCCGCATGCCGGCTTCCTGGCCGGCTGGGCCCTGCTGCTCGACTACATCCTGCTGCCGATGGTCAACTACGCGGTGATCGGCCTCTTCATCCAGGCGCAATGGCCGTCGGTCCCCATCTGGGTCGGCTTCCTCGGCTCGCTGGCCCTCGTCACGATCCTCAATGTCGTCGGCATCACGACCATCGACCGCGCCAACTCGATCATCATCGCGATCCAAGCCGTCTTCGTCGTCGGCTTCGTCGTGTTGGCCATCAAGACGATGGCCGGCGGCTCGATCCAGGCCGGCCTGCCCTTCACCGGTGACCACGGCGCGAACGGCGCGGGCCTGGGACCGGTGCTCGCGGGCGCCGCCATTCTCTGCCTGTCCTTCCTCGGATTCGACGCGGTCTCCACCATGGCGGAAGAGGCCACTGAGCCACGCCGCGACATTCCGCGAGCCATCCTCCTGGTCACGGTGGGCGGCGGAATCCTCTTCATCATCCTGGCCTGGCTCGCTCAGGTCGCGCGCCCCTCGACCACTTTTGAGAACGTCGACTCCGGTGCCACAGAAGTGATGACGCACCTCGGTGGCAACACCTTCGCCCTCGCCTTCACCGCGGCATACGTCGCGGGCGCATTTGGCTCGGCCCTCACCTCCCAGGCGTCGGTCACCCGCATCTTGTATGCCATGGGCCGCGACGGCACGCTCCCTCGCGCCCTCGGCGCGCTGGCCGCCCGCTGGCGCACCCCGTTGGTCGCCATCCTGCTCGTCTCGATCGTCTCGCTGGCCGGGCTCTGGCTCGACCTCGGCCTGCTCTTCTCCATCGTCAGCTTCGGCGCCCTGACCGCCTTCTCGGTCGTCAACCTCTCGGTGATCAAGCACTACTGGTTCGATCACCCCGAGTCCCGAAACCCACTGCCGCACTTGGTTCTTCCGTTGATCGGCTTCGCACTGACCGTATGGCTGTGGACCTCGCTGTCCAAGAATGCTCTTGTCACCGGGTTGATCTGGCTGGCCGTCGGCATCGCGTGGTTGGCCCTGATCACCGGCGGCTTCCGTCGTCGGCCGCCGCAGGTCGAGTTCGAAGGATGAGGGGGCGAGCCCCATGCCGTATGACGTGGTCGAGGCCTCGATCGCGCAGCTCGCCGCAGCTCTGACTCGTGGCGAGACGACCAGCGTGGAGATCGTGCGCGCTTCGCTGGCGCGGGTCGCGGCATACGACCGGGCGGGCCCGCATGTGAATGCGATCGTGGTCGCGAATCCGGGCGCGCTCGCCGAGGCGGCTGCATCCGACGAACGCCGTGCTCGAGGCGAGAGCCTCGGACCGCTCGACGGCATTCCGTACACCGCCAAGGACAGTTATTGCGTCCGGGGCCTGACCGTTGCTGCCGGCTCCCCTGCCTTTGAGCACCTTGTCGCGCAACGCGATTCGTATGCCGTGGAGCGGATGCGCTCGGCAGGCGCGGTGCTCATCGGGCTGACGAATATGCCGCCGATGGCGAATGGCGGTATGCAGCGGGGTATCTATGGGCGCGCCGAGAGCCCCTACAACCCGGACTACCTCACAGCTGCCTTCGCCTCGGGGTCGTCCAATGGCTCGGGGACGGCGACCGCGGCAAGTTTCGCGGTCTTCGGCCTCGCCGAAGAGACCTGGTCCTCCGGCCGGGCGCCGGCCTCCAACAACGGGTTGTGTGCCTACACCCCGTCACGCGGCCTGATCTCGTTGCGTGGCAACTGGCCACTGGTGCCGACAATGGATGTCGTTGTGCCGCATACCCGTTCCCTGCCTGATCTGCTCGCGGTTCTGGACGTGCTCGTCGCCGACGACGAGGAGCACAGGGGCGACTTCTGGCGGACGCAACCCTGGCAGGACATCCCGTCCGTCGCCGACATACGACCAGCGTCCTACGCCGGGCTCGCTCCCGTGACCCAGGACAGGGCTCGGGAAACTCTGCGGGGCAAGCGCTTCGGCGTTCCTTCGATGTACGTCAACGCCGATCCCGCCGCTGGCACCGCTCCCGATCCTGGCGTTGGCGGCCCGACCGGTCAGCGGATCGAGACGCGGGCTTCGGTGCTCGCCCTGTGGGAGTCTGTCCGCGGCGACTTGGAGGCGGCCGGGGCCGAGGTCGCACTGGTCGATTTCCCGCTCGTCTCCAACTACGAGGGTGACCGGCCGGGCGCATTCAAGATCACCACCCGCGGCCTGGTCCCTCACGACTATCTGCTGCGCGAGGTCCGGGACCTGACCGCGTGGGCGTGGGACGACTTCCTCGACGCCAATGCCGATCCCACGCTGCACCGCCTCCAGGACGTCGACGGCGAGCGCATCTTCCCTCTCCCGCCGGGCGCGCTGACCGACCGCTATGACGACTATCCCGACAATGTCGCCGAACTACCCGACTACATCCGCCGTCATCCACGCGGTCCACTTGCCGAACTCGATTGGCTCGCAAGGGGGCTCGCCGGTTTGGAGGCGACTCGACGAGTGGACTACGACAACTGGCTGGCCGCTCACCGCCTGGACGCCGTGCTCCTTCCCGCTGCTGCTGATGTCGGCCCGGCCGACGCCGACGTCGACCCGGTATCCGCCGATCGCGCGTGGCGCAATGGCGTCTGGGTCGCCAACGGGAACCTCGTGTGGCGCCACTTCGGCATCCCGACCGTGACCATCCCCATGGGCGTGCTGGCCGACATCGGGATGCCGGTCGGCCTCACCATCGCCGGACTGCCGTATGCCGACACCTCCCTCCTCCAGTTGGCCGCAGCCATCGAGGCAATTGCCCCACGTCGCGTCCCGCCACCGCGCACACCGCCACTACCGAGCTGAGGGCGTATGTCGGCGCTCCCGACGGTGGGCGTAGCGCCCGGCCACTGTCATGGTGAGATCCACGCTGCCCACCTATTAGTCTTCGCGACGTGAGAACTCCCGCGGCGGCGGCGCGAACGGCATACGGGCTCAATGCGCTGCTGGCAGGCGGCGGCTTCCTGCTCGTCCTCGCCCTCTCCGGTCTCGGGCAGTATGCCGATGTCCCACCCGTCGGCAATGTCTACGGGCCGCCTTATCCGGCCGGCGTCGCGGGCGCATGGTCGCGGTTGTCGGACACCGTCAGCTACTTCACCGAGTGGTCGAATGTCGTTGTCGCCGTAGCGATGTGGTTGCTGTGGCGCGAACCGAAAAGTGACACCTATTGGCGACGCGTGCTGCGAGCTGACAGCCTGCTGATGATCACCGTCACCGCGATCGTGTATGCCCTCCTGCTCGCCCCGACTGAGCACCCAACGGGGTGGTCGGCCTTCACGAATCCGTTGCAGCACATTGTGGTTCCCGCCGTCACAGTGCTGGTCTTCGTGATCTGGGGGCCACGTGGCTGGTTCTCTTCCCGGGTGGTCGCGGGCGCCCTCATCATCCCGACGGTCTGGGTGGCCTGGATGCTCGTGCGGGGGGCGGTGGTCGGCGCCTACCCCTATGAGTTCGTCGACCCCAGCGCCCACGGGTATCCGGCGGTCGCGGCGACCATCGGGCAGATTCTCGTCTTCGGGGTGCTCGTCGCGCTGATCTACTGGGGGATCGACCTGGTGATTCGGCGCCGCACCAGCACCCGCTGAAACGAGAGCAAACTCAGTCCGCAGCGGCGGCAAGGGCCCGGTAGCCCATCCGGCCGATGACGAAGGCGATGAAGCAGAGCGTCGAGATCACGAGTGGCGACGCGACGAACCACCCGTCGAGCGCACCCTTTTCTGAAGCCACGCCGGCGTGACGACCGTGGCGAGCAGGCTCAGAGGAGCCACCAAGGTGGCCACCACCGGTGCATCCCACAGCGCCACGCCGGCCCCCGGACGGTAGCCGGCCATGGACAGCGCGACGAGGAGGATCACCGCGACGGCGCCATACCGATGAACAGGAAAGCGGTCTGCGGGCTGGTGCCGAAGCCCACCACACCTGAGAGCACAAGCACGCACAGTGCAACCGCCAACCCGACCAGCGTGAACGGCCGCGCCAGCCGCCGAGTGGCAGCGGGCCGCGGTGGCCCTTCGATGCGGCGCCTCACGCAGAGCACCCTAACGACACGATCGATGTCGGGTTCGCGGTAAGCACGCCGCACTACCGACCGTGGGAACGGGCGCCCGGGCGCAGCGCGGCCGTCCTGTGGATAAGTCGCGCCCTCCGGTGGCGGGATTCGCGATCCTGGGTCAGGCTTTCTCCGAGACGACCAGCGAGGGCTGGGTCGCGATGGGGGAGCACGAAACGTGCAAGAAGGCAAAAGGACACCGGACGGGCGCGGGTCGCGCTCGCCGGTGTGGCGAGCATGGCACTGCTGGCCGGCTGCGACGGTGGCGCCGCAGACCCGAGCCCCTCGACCTCGAACACAACGGCCACGACGCCGCCCTCCCCGACATCGAGCAGCACGCCGTCGACGGGAACGACCACGTCATCGTCAACGACCACCGGGTATGTCCCAGTGAAGCCCGACTTCCCGGCCGCCGCGAAGAGTCAGACTGCCAGATCTGCCGAAGCCTTCGTGCGCTATTTCTTCGACCTCGCCAACTACGCCTATGCCCAGCCCCAAGCCGGAGTCATCGGATCCCTTGGGACCCTTGACTGCAAGCCTTGCCAATACTACGAAAAGGAAGCTTCCGAGCTGGCCCGCGATGGCCGTCGCTACCAGTCGGCTGTCTTGAGTATCAAGAGCGCATCCACCTCGACAACCAACCTCGACAGGCCTTGGGTGACGTTGTCTGGGCGCCAAAACGAGGTCCCTATCGTGGAGCCCAATGGGCAGTTGACTTCGGCATCACCTGCCTCGCCTGTGACCTTTCGCGTGTTGCTCAAGTGGACTGACGCAGGCTGGCGAGTGCAGAACGTGGTGGACGTATGACCTGGCCACGAGGACTACTTCGTGCTTCTTCGGCTGTCCTGCTATGGCTAGCGGGCACCGCGGCCGCATCTATCGCACCCGCGTCCGCAGACGGGTCTGGTTGTGGCTTTCGGTGTGGAACAGATGGAAAGAGCTTCTTAGTCGCGACCCGATGCTTGAACTTGAAGGTGGGCATGTCCCTGGGACACCGCAGCAGTTCTACGACTACGGCATTTCCCCCTACTGCGGTGGCGTCGCACCCGAAGAGCCCGGCGGCGTCGAGTGCACGGTCATGAAGATCTACTGCAACGACAAGCCCGGCAACGGCCCAGCCGTCTGGGTCTTCCAGCGGCGCATCACCCCCGACACTCCGTGGCAGCGTCAGGGCTACACCTGCTATCCCAACCTCATCCCCGGCAAGGTCGACATGGATGCCCTCGCGGCGGCCCTCCACCGCACAACCCTGGCGACGCCCGCGCTGCACATCCAGCCCGAGCACAACCTGACCCTCGTCACCTTGCCCACCTACTTCGAGCTCGAATGGCCGAAGGCGGGCTTTCAGCCCGACGAGCTCGACGTCCTCAACCCGCGCGACTGGTTCGGGATGACTGTCACCGTCCGCCCGACCCTTGACTCGGTCACCTATGACTACGGCGACGGCGCCACCTCCGGCCCGACGACCAGCCCGGGAGGCCCCTATCCCACTGGCGACATCGTGCACAGCTACCCGTCCGCCGGCACCCATACCGTTCGCGCCGACGCCGTCTATCGCGGCTACGTCTCGATCGATGAGTCCGACTGGATCGAGATCCCCGGCACCGTCGCCATCCCCGGCACGCCGGAGGAATTGCGGGTCACGACGGCCCGCAATCACCTCTACCTCCCTGGCAATTGAGGCTGCCGACGCCGAGACTGCCGCCGCGACGACGCGACGCGCGAACACTTTGGCGTGAGCGAGCCCGCCTGGTCGTGGGCGGCCCGGTGCTCTCGACCTGATCGACACGGCACCAATGCCCCCCTTTCGGCGCGACTCACCTCCTCGCGGATCGAACCGAGCTCGCCATCCCGGGCAGGACGTCAGATCCCAACCCCCGCAGACGACGAGGGTCACGTGACAGGCAATCCCCTCAGCCCGACGGCGCTCTCGACCGTTGACGACCGCACCTGCCGTGTCAGCGACGTCTGCACGCATCTCGGCGGCGTACTCGCGTGGAACGACATCGAGCGTTCGTGGGATTGCCCCTGCACGGCTCGCGCTTCGCCGCCGACGGCACGCGGATCGAAGGCCCGGCGACGGCTGACCTCGCCTCTCATGAGCCACCGCACGGCGGCTGAGCGCTATCGGCCCGACAACGGCGAAACAGCGTTAGCGTCAAGGCACCCGACCCAAGGAGCCCGGCATGGCAACCGACGACCGCGACGTGATCGCCGACATCATGCGCAAGACCCGCATCGCGATCCTGACCTATCAAGACGCCGAGGGCCGACTGGTCTCGACGCCCATGGGCACTCAAGACTTCGAGGATCCCGGCACGGTCTGGTTCATCACCGAGGTCGCGACCGAGAAGGTCCGGGCCATCCTCGCCAATCCCCACGTCAACGTTGCGTATGCCAGCGACAAGGGCTGGGTGTCCCTGTCCGGCACCGCGCGGCTGAGCCGCGACGACGCCAAGCTCAAGGAGCTGTGGGACGCCTCGGCGTCGGCATTCATGAGTACGGATGTCGACGACGCCAACAGCGGCCTCCTCGAGATCACGGGTGACACAGCGCAGTACTGGGAGTCCCCGGGGAAGGTGCCCATGTTGGTGAAGATGGCCAAGGGCCTACTGGGCGGCAAGGCCGCCGACGAGGGCGACGCGCCCGTCGTCGAACTCTGACCCAAGGTTCAGGCGCGGCATCGACAACGGCAGGCGCAGTGGTCGGCCAGTCGCTCGCTAGAGCACCGAGATGGTCCCAGTGAGAGGCCGGCCGGTGAGCGCGGCCAGTGCGTCCGCAGCCGTGGCGTCCGTGGCGAGTTCGGCACACAGCCGCAGCGCCGGGACACTAGCCGCGCGGGTTTCGGCGGGGAGGTCGATACCGAGGGGCTCGGGCGAGATCCGCGCTGTGGACCGTAAGTTCGAGAGCTCGGGTCGCCAAGTAGTCCGCCAGTCGCATCCGGCCGAAGGGTGTCGAGACCGTTTCGTCGCCGGACGATGTCGTCACGAGTTCCTCGACCCGGCGCGCGATGGTGAGCGCCATGTCGCAGGGATGGGCACCCAACTCGACGCCGGCCGCGACCCCTCGAGCCGCCACCGAGGCGGCGTCGGTTGCCGTCCGGGCTGCGGCGAAATAGTCAGTGGCAGAGGCGATCCGGGGGCCCCCGATGTCGGGCGCCGCGAGATAGGACTCTATTGTCAGATAGGCGCGGGTCGTATGCCCGAGCAGATCGCGCAACCTCCAGCTCCCGAGTCCAGCATCGTCGAGACGACTCACGGGCAGTGCGCGCACCACGGCTTGAAATCCCGCCGATGCGAGTCGGAACCAGGCGCGAACGTCCTGTTCGCCGCGGACGGCATCGTTGGCCACCGCCTCGCCACCGTCACCCAGTTGAGCGGACGGGCCCCACTCGGCGAGCGTGTCGATGACCGCAATCGGGTCGAGCGCTCCATGACCTCGGGCCTCGGTCTCAGCGAGTAGCCGCCGGCTGATGTCCAGGGATGGTGTGGGCACACGCGCCCGCAGCGCAATGTCCGTGATCCGCTCGGTCAACCACCGCACATTGTCGAGGCGAGAGTGCGCAGTCAGGTCGCCGGCCGACAGTTTGGCCAACTTGGCGCGCGACACCGCGCTCGCCATCGGCCCGGCGTCGAGAATGTCGCGGACGATCTCGACGTCGACACCAGCGCGCTGGGCGAGCAGGTGGGTCTCGGTCAGTGTCGAGACCATGGTGATGAGGAAGTGATTGACGATGAGCTTGGTGGTCATGGCCGCCGGGACCGCTCCACACCGAACGATGCGCGCACACGCCGGCGCCAGCAGTGGCTCCACCTGGTCGACGTCCGCGCGGCTTCCGGCGAGCATTCCGATGAGTTCCCCCGCCTCGGCGGGCAGGCGCGACCCCGACACGGGCGCCTCGACATACCGGCCACCGGCGGCGAGCACATCGCGCCCGAGTGCAGCGGAATACTGCGGTGATGTCGTCGCAAGCTGAACCAAAGATTTGCCCGCGAAGGCGTCGAGCCCGCTCGCGCCGCGGCCCAGGACCTCGTCCAGCGCCTTCTCGTCGATGAACATGACAAAGACGATTTCGCACGTCGCGATCAGTTGCCCCGGCGAGGAGGCCGCGTGCGCGCCCAGAGCCACCAGCCGTTCCACGGGCGCACACGAGCGATTCCAGATCGTCAGCGGCAGCCCGCTCGCCACCAGGTTGCGGGCGATGGGCTCGCCCATAATGCCCAGGCCGATCAGACCCACCGATGTCATGACATCCTCCTGACTCTAGGACGTTTGTCATAGTGACACATCTAGTACGATTGTCATAGTCCATACCAACGTCGACAGCGAAGGAGGAGATGGTGGCAGCTCGCCCCGGCCCCCGGGACCGCATCGTGCTCTCAGGCGTGCGGCACCTGCGTGAGCACGGCGCGGATGGCATGGCGCTGCGTTCGGTCGTTGCGGACGCGGATGCCCCGTGGGGGTCCTTTACGCACTATTTCCCCAGCGGCAAAGACCAGTTGCTCACCGAGGCGGTCACCTGGTCCGGGCAGTTCGCCGTCCACCAGGTCCGCGACTATCTCGCGCGGTCGCGCAAGCCAGACCCGCAGGGTCTCGTCGATGCCGTCTTCTCCTGGTGGATCGCCGATCTGGAGCGCGACGGCGTCACGTCCGGCTGCCCGGTCGCCGGCACGGTGGCCGACGGACAGCTTGCCGGAGTTGTCCGCGAGGCCTGCCGAGTGGCTCTGACGGATTGGCAGGATGCCATTCGCCTGGCGCTCCGGGAGATGCACGTGCCCCCCGCCCGGGCGCGCGAGTGCGCCACCATGCTCATCGCCGCCCTCGAAGGCGCCCTCGTCCTCGCCCGCGCCGAGGGCAGCACCGAGCCGTTGCGCGCGGTGCGCCGACAACTACGCCGGCTCTTCGCTGCGCCTGCCTGACGACCATGCCCGCAAGCGCTGCACGACCGCCGCGGCGCGCCTGCTGCGGATCAGCGTCGGCGTGGCGTGCTGCCCACTGACAGGCAAGCGGGTGACGACATCGGCAGCTGTCCAGGCCACCCTGGTGCGGCGACAAGAGTCGCCGCTGACGATATTTGTTTGACTGGGCGGCATGACACGCAATGCCCCGCGGTTCGGTGCTCCGGGCGCCGACAACGCCGCCCCGACAGCGCAGGCGATCGCCGATCAACTCTGGGGTCGACGCAACCGCTCGATCGAGTTGCCGCCACCTGGCGCACCAAGAGTGCTAACGATTCACGTCGCGCTTGTTGGCTCGGAGCCCGAGATCTGGCGGCGGGTGGAGGTGCGGGACACCCTGACCCTCGATCACGTGCATACGGTTCTTCAGGTCGCCATGGGGTGGACCGACAGCCACCTCCACCACTTTGGCGGCCCCGGTGCAGGCCCATCGGAACCGCCGTGGTTCGTCACGGCATACGACGAGGCGGACGGGACGGCCGAATCCTCGGCCCGCCTCGGCCAAGTGCTGTGCGCCCCGGGTGACGGGCTGACCTATGTCTACGACTTCGGCGACGACTGGGTCCACCACCTCACCCTCGAGAGCAGTCGACCGGCCACGGACGCAGTACCGACAGCCCGGTGCCTCGACGGCGCTGGGTCCTGCCCACCCGAGGACGTGGGTGGGATAGGGACCTGGAATGCCCTCGCGGCAGCGCTGCGCGCCGATCCCGACCCGCACGCGTTGATCGATGACCTCAGCATGTATGCCGGCTGGTTGCCCGAGGGGACCGATCCCGACGCTTTCCCCATCGACGCCGTGAATACCGAACTCTCACGGCTGGGCGACAGCCTCCGGCTGCCGACCCCACACCCAGTGGTCGAAGAGCTCGTCAGCCGGACGACCCCAGACGTTCGCACCGAGTTGCTCGAACTGCTCCTGGCGGCTCATCGTCGACGCGACGTCTCCGTCAGCGACGAGCAGTGGGTTGCGCTGCTCCGCCCATGGCAGACCATCCTCGACCTGGCCCACCCCGACGGCATCCCACTGACCGCGGCGGGCTGGATCGCGCCCGCGCACTGCGAACGGCTGTGGCACGAGAGCGGCCTCGGCTGGGAGTTCGGGAAGGGGAATCGCGAGCAAAACACACCTGAAGTGCATCTCTTGCGCGAGGACGCGGCGGCCGCCCGACTGATCCGCCGATACAAGGGGCGTCTGGTCCTGACCCCCTTGGGGCGCAAGGCTGTTCGCAACCGGGAGACCCTGCTCGACGCCATCGCGAACTACCTCCTAGACACCGGCGAGCAGTTCGATCAGCATGCCGCTGCGGTGACCCTGCTCCTTGTCGCGGGAGGCACCTCGCCCGGCACCGGGTCCGAGGCCGGGCCCTTCACGATCACCACCGCGGTCGGCAGGTTGCTCACGGACATCGGGTGGCGCTCCGGGAGCCCGCACGGGTTCCAATACGGGGTGCCTGGCCTATTTCGCGTGCAGCGCGCGTTGCTCCCGGGCAGGATCGCCACCCGCGCCGGTTTCACGGCGTATGCCGAGCCGGCACCCCGCGCGCTGGCGCGTCGCGCGCTGTGGCCAAGAACCTAGGACACCCATCGAACATACGTCCCGGTCTTGAGGAATTCGGCCAACGGCGGTTAGCCTGCCTACGCCCGTGCCGGTCGCGGCCCGCGCGTCATCCGATGTGGCGGGAGCACCGGCTCCGCACGCAGCGTGGCCGCAACCCGCGATTTACCGCCTGCGCCAAACCCCCCGGAGCAAGCCCGTGTCCCATCGAGTCCTGTCCCTGTCCGCCGTGGCCGCACTGAGCGCGACAGCGGCACTTGCGAGCGCCGCCCCTGCGGGCGCGCAGAGCAAGGAGATCTACGTCAGCCCCAGCGGCAACGCCCGCGGTGACGGCAGCCGCAGCGCGCCCCTGGAGAGCATCCAGGCCGCTGTCGACCGGGCCACCCCCGGCACTGTCATCAAGCTCCTCGCTGGCACCTACACCGGCAGGGTCAAGATCAAGAACTCCGGCACCGCCGCTGCCCCGATCCGCATCATCCCCGCCGGCAACGGCCCGGTGAACGTCACCTATGCCTCCAAGCCTCAGTCGTGCACCAACAGCCAGCCCGCTGGCGACCGGACCTTCACGATCAGCGGTGGCGCCGACTACTGGCAGATCGAGGGCCTGAACATCAACAACGGCATCTGGATCAACGGCCAAAAATCCAACAGCGCCTACGGCTGGCTGACCAACCTGGTCAACAAGAACAACTACCTCACCCGCCGCGCGGTCCCCGGCCACGGCGCTCGCAACCCTGCCGCGCTGTCGGGCCAGATCGCCTACCTGCGCAAGGTCACCGGCGCCGGCGACATGGACTCCGCCGACGGCATCAAGATCATCGGCAACAATCTGACCGGCCGGGGAATCTACGGCGCGCTGACCAGCAATGGCGTGATCAGCAATAGCAAGATCTCCAAGATCCCGTGCGGCATCGGCCCGGGCATCTGGCTGATGACCTTCTCCAACAACTGGAAGATCACCGGCAATGACGTCTCCGACATCGCCATTTCCAAGGCCGCCCACTTCATGCAGGAAGGCATCCGCCTCGGCAGCGCCGCCGACTACAACGAGGTCACCGGCAACCGCGTCCACGACCTGCCCGGCGACGGACGCGGCATCAACACCGACGTCGACGGCAGCTGGAACTATATCCACCACAACACGGTCACCAATGTCGCCATCGGTTACAACGACCAGATGTCCGGCTGGGGCAACCGCTGGGAGTACAACACCGTCACGGGCTACCGGACGTATGGCTTCGGCTTCCGGCTGATGGATGCCCGTCTCGCGCAGCCGTCGCTGGCCAGCAGCTCCTATCTCTCGATCGTGACGTGCAACACCACGGCCGGAGCCGTGGGCAATGCCAAGGCCCTCGGTGTCGGCGCGATGATGAATGGCACCTTCACCAGCAACAAGATGCCCTTCATCTGGCTCAGCAAGAACCTGACCAACTACTGGAGCGCCAGGGGCAACAAGTGGAACGGCTCCTCCGCCGTCCCCGACAAGAACCCGCCTCAGTCCACCGCCGGCTGCTGACCCGAGCGCCATCCTGACTAGCCGACCGGCCGCCCCGATCAGGGGCGGCCGCCCACCTCGCCCAGTCGCGTGGTGACGATCCGGGTGAGGAGTTCGGCAGGCAGGTCGACGTCATCGGGGAGCTGGATAGCGCCTTTGGTCGTCGGGATGCCCAGATCGGCCAACTCCGCGGCGAAAGCCTGAACGACGTTGCCGGAGTAGGGATAGATGCCGATGTGCTTGGCGGTCGACATGATCGCCAGGATTCCCTTGCCGGCCACCACGAGAGCCGGCATGGCGTACTTCAAGCCCTCGGTCGAGTTGGGGGCGACGCCGCGGGCGACGGCATACATCTCGGTGATCCTGGCGCGGCGCGGCTCGGGGAGGGTGGCGAGGTAGTCGGCTACCGGGTGGTCGCTGTGCGCGGTCGTTTCCATGGCGCTCTCTTCCTCGATTTGTCGCCTGCGTCGCTGCTTTCGCCATCCACCGTATGCCGCGGCTCACCCCGGGCGTCGGAGTCCGCGCCGTGGCAGTTCTTGAGCCCCCGCCGTGCCATTCTCGTGGCCGAGGCGTCCCGGCTCGCCGTCCACCTGCCACGATCGTGCGTATGTCCCTGCCGCGGCTTGCCGACCTCTTGTCCAGTCTTGATCGTGAGACACACGCGGAGCGTTGCCAGCGCATCGTCGCCCTCGCCCGCGCCGGGCGGGGCGGGCCGGAAGTCGGCCAACTGCTCGAGGGCCTCGCCGTGCAGAGTGACTATCACGCGGTCCTCGCCGTCCTCGGCGCCGCGGTCGCGGGCGACCACGTCCTCCTGGAGCGGCTGGCTGCGCATCGGGCACCTCGGGTGGCTCGGGCTGCTCAGGCGCGGCTGCCCTTGCCGGGCTCGACCGAGTCGCTCGCCGAGGGCTACCTCGCGTCCTCGCCCAACGATCGCCGGCTGCAACGCCGGCGGTTGGCCCGCGAGGGTCGGCGTGACGTCGTCGATCTGCTGATCGGCCGCAACATCGCCGATGCC
The DNA here is from genome assembly GCF_039531165.1 of Nostocoides vanveenii. Classification (NCBI taxonomy): domain Bacteria; kingdom Bacillati; phylum Actinomycetota; class Actinomycetes; order Micrococcales; family Intrasporangiaceae; genus Nostocoides; species Nostocoides vanveenii. The sequence continues at coordinate 16,626 of NZ_BAAAPN010000002.1, forward strand.
GAGCGCGCCGGGCTCCTCGCCTCCGCGTCCGAAGGGGTGGCCGCGGCCCACCTGCCCGACCTGGCCGATCTCGTCCCGAATCTCGTCACACTGACCAACCGTCACCCGCAGCTCGTACTGGCCCACCTCAACACGCGCCTGACACGAGCGCCACTGCCGGTGCGCGATCACTGGTGGCGATGGGCGGGTCCCGCGCTGGGCTCTCTCATCCGGCACGACCCCGGCGCCGTCCTGACGCTGCTTGAGAGCGACGGTCCCAGCGGTGTTCTCACACCAGCAGTTGAACGAAGCCTCGGCGCACTCCTGCGACACGACGCCGAACGCACAGCTGCCCTGATCACGCACCCACACAATGCGTTTCGGCACCGCCTCCCCACCGGCCTAGTGCGGTATGCCGCATTGCTCAGTCCCGAGGACCGGCGCCGCATCGCGAGGCACGTGGCAGATCGGGACGAGTTGCTGGCCCAGTTCCTCGATGCCCTGCCTCCGTCCGAACGGGCGGAGGTTTTCGACGCGGTTCTGACAACGACTACCGCGGGGCAACGGACGTGGTCGCACGATCTGCTCGAGGTGCTCCCGCGTGCGGTACGGCATCGCGAGGTCCGCCGCATACTGGCGCTGCCGCACGTCGGTGCCGACGTGCTCGAATCGATCAGTCTTCGTGGCTTCCTCCCGGCCGACGAAGCGGCCCAACTCTTGGGGCCGGCACGGCACGCCGCGGACGCCGATGAGCGGGCGGCGGCGTATGCCGCTCTGGTCCAGTCGGCCTCCTGGCAACGTGATCCGCACACTCTGGCAACAACATTCGAGGCACTTGATGACCTGCGAAACGAGCGCGACCCGGTCCGGCAGACCGTCGCGGCGGCCCTCGCCGACATCCCGGGGTGGTTGCTCGTGGAGGCGGGACTGGCGCGTGTCGAGGCCTTCGCGACGGCCGCAGCGACGGCGCGCGATTGTTCGCCGGGCACTCTCCACGCGTTGCAGAGCGTGGCCTGGCGGGCCATCCGCCAGGCCTTGGAGAGCGCCGATCTCGACACCGCTCGGGCGGGTCTGCGGATGGTCGACACGCTCACCGGGCCGACGGGCCTGACCTGGATCCCGTCGTTGACCGGGATTCGGCATGGCGGCGAGCAGGTCGTCATCGACGCCCTGGCGCCCCGTTTGCAGACCGCAGCCGGCAAGGACGACTATCGGTTGTTGTTCACGCTCTGTCAGGCACTCGGTGAACGCGGTTGGGGCGTAACGGTTCTCGATGATTTTCTTCGTCGAGCGCTGCGAGCACCCTCGGACGCAACGGTACGTCGCGCCGCCGAGCTGTGGCTCGACGACCCGGCGACCCGAGCCGTGCGCGTCGGTGAGGCCCTCCGCATCGACGAGTCCATCGCGGTGCTGGACGTGGTCCAACAGACCCTCATCCGGCGTCGCCAAGACCTGCTCGGGGTGCTGTGGAAGCGCAAGTCTCTCGGCGGCCGGCTGTGGGGACGCCAGCTCGCCTACGTGCCCATTGTGCCCGGCCCGTTCACCCGATGGCCGCCCCGCCAAATCACGGCGTATGCCGCAGCCCTCACCGCACTCGTGGCCACCCCCAGCACCGCGACCTGGACGGCGACGTCGGCGATACGGACACTCGGCCGCCTCCCGGAGGTGGGTTTGACCGCCGTCGAGCCCTACCTCGCTGATCCCGACCTCGCTCGGCGCGAGGCGGCTCTTGCCGCACTCGCGTGGACTGACCGCCCCACGGATGCCCTGGAGCAGCTGTTGGCCGTTCGATCCGGTGACGAGGTGCGGGTCGCGATGTATGCCGCGGGCCGGTGCCTTCGCGACACCCCAGGTCGGCTGGCGTTGCCGATGATCCTCGATGTGCTTGCGGACCCGGCCGCGAAGGTCACCGCCCGGAAGGAGGCCGTGCGTCTGCTCGGTCTGATCCGCGTGCCCGCCGCCTTGGACCACCTCATCGAGATCGGCCTGGATGACTCGACCCAGCGCGATGTGCGGTTCGCCGTTGCTCGGACCGTGCGGGGGTGGCTGGACGACGAGCGCTCCTGGCAGGTCCTGGGAGCGGTCGCCGACTCCGGCCGGGAGGGCGCCCGCTCGATCGCCGAGACCGAGCCGACTCAGATCCCGGAACGCCACCGGACGCGGTATGCCCGCCTCCTGCTCCCTGGGGCTGACGTCGACGATCCCACGCTGATCGCGGCGCTCGCGCGGTGGGCCCCATGGTTGCCGGAGGCAATGTCGTTGCTGTGCAGTCGGATCGCTGCGCTGACGTCTCCGAATCCTCAGCTAGTGGCGAGTGCGATCCTGGAGGCTGCTCGCCACGGCGCTGGGGTTGACCCCCTCATTGCACGTGTCCGTGCGTTTGCCGCCCAGACAGTCGTGTCGGACCATCCGGGCGCGGGTCAAGTCGCGGATCAGCCTGTTCGGCAACGTCTCTCGGTACTCGCCCTGACGGCGACAGATCTGCCCCCGGGTGAAGTGGCCGACCACCGCGCGACGCTCCTGACCATCGCCGGCGAGCTCGCACCATACGGCGATCTGCGTGGTCTGGCGATCATGGTGGCAGCGCGAGCGGTCGACTGGGACTCCCCGTTGCCCGGCCTCGAGATTGCCATGGCCCTGGTCGACGAACCGCTCCGCTGCGCCGACGTGCGGGCTGCCCTCGACTCGTCACTGGCGCGGTATGCCACCCGGCCCGCCCCATCCTGGATCGACGCCGTGGACGCACTCCTGTCTCGCGACGAGCTGGCCGCGGGCGTTTCAGCGTTAGCGCTGGTGGCCTGGGCGGGCCCGCAGACCGGATGGAATGCGTTGTGGCGCGAGCGAATTGGCCACCTCCGCGGGAATACCTCCCGTGTGCTGAGCACCTGGGCGCGTGATGTCGTCACGGGCCCGCCGACCGTCCACGCCGGCTGACGACTCGCTGGTTCGGCACCGGACGGCCGAGAAGGTGGGGAGCGCGCGAAGGGCGGCGTGTATGCGCGCGAGGCCGCGGTCGACGGGCAGATCTGCATAGCGGCTTTAGCTCGTGGTTCACTCTGACCGGGGCACCTGCAGCAATCGGCAGGCGCGTTGTCGGTGCCTGCTGAGAGAGTGGACCCATGACGACGCCAGTGATCGAGGCCGAGGGCTTGGTCAAGACGTTCGGCGACTTCACCGCCGTCGACGACGTGAGTTTTGAGGTGCAGAAGGGGAGCGTGTTCGGCCTGCTGGGGCCTAACGGTGCGGGCAAGACGACGATCGTGCGGATGATCACGACGCTGGCGGTCCCGACGCGCGGGACGGCCAGGGTGGCCGGTCACGACGTCATCCGCGAGCCGGAAGCGGTGCGAGCTCGATGGGCCTGACCGCCCAGAGCGCGACGGGTCGACGAGCTATTGACCGGCCGCGAGAATCTTCTCCTCATCGGTGATCTGTATGGGCTGCCGCGGCGGGTCGTGCGGGCGCGCGCGGGCGAAGTGCTCGACCGGTTCTCGCTGACCGACGCGGGCGGGAAGGTGGTCAAGACCTACTCCGGGGGGATGCGGCGCCGGATCGACCTCGCGGTCAGCCTGATCGCCCATCCATCCGTGCTCTTCCTCGACGAGCCGACGACCGGGCCCGATCCGCGCAGCCGCGTCGAGCTGTGAGAGGTGTTGCGCGACCTGGTCCGCGACGGCACGACACTGCTCCTGACGACCCAGCGTCTCGACGAAGCCGATCAACTCGCCGACCGACGCGTCGTCATCGATCACGGCCGGATCATCGCCCAGGGCACGGCGCTGGAGTTCAAGAATCAGTCGGGGCCACCAGCCTGGTCATCACCGTGTCGCGGCACGACACGGTCGAGCACGCGGCGGCCATCCTGCGCGGCTTGATCGGCGAGGTGCACGTCGATGTCGATGCCCGCCGGCTCACCGCTCCCCGGGGCGACGTCGCCGCCCTCGCCCAGGTGGCCGCCCGCCTGGAGGAGGCGAGGATCGAGATCGACGACCTCGGTATGCAGCGCCCCAGCCTGGACGACGTCTTCCTCGCCCTGACCGGCCACAAGGCCGAGACCACGATCAACGACGAGGTGACCGTATGACCGCGCCCCCACCCCGCGCCCCCGCACGTCCGCGCGGAAGCGCCCACCGGCGCAAACCGGGCCCGCCAGATCCTGACCCTGATCCGGCGCAACCTGACCCACATCAAGCGCCAGCCCGAGATGCTCACCGATGTGAGGCTTGCTCGGCTACGGCCTGCTGCTGCTCTTCGGTTTCGCAATGATCTGGATCGGCATCCTCGTCGGGTCCGCGATGCGCTCGGTCGAGGCCGTCAACGGGCTGATGTTCATCACGATCTTCCCGATCACGTTCCTCTCCAACGCCTTTGCGCGCACCGATGTCATGCCGGGCTGGCCGCGCACCCTTGCCGAGTGGAATCCGATCAGCGCGCTGACCCAGGCTCTCCGCGACAACTGGGGCGTGGCCGGCTCCGCCGTCCGCGCCGATGCCCCTGGCCGCTGCACCACCCGGAGCTGGCGACCCTGATCTGGTCGCTCGCGATCACCGCGATCATCGCGCCGCTCGCCCTGCGCGCCTTCAACGCGCGGACGACCGACTGAGCGCGCCTGACGTTCGCCAAAGCCCGAGCGCGACCGGGGTCAGACGCGGCGGAGGCGACCGACCGGCGCGCGACGCCTGCCGGGCGGCGAAGGTGCAACTCACGCACAACACTGCCCATCATGATGCTATGATGTTCTGATGCGAACGACCTTGGATCTCGACGAGGTGGTGCTCAGCGCCGGTCGGGCCAAGGCGCGGGCCGACGGGACCTCGCTCGGCCGGGCCATCTCCGACCTTGCCCTAGCCGGGCTCACCCGCCCAACACTGCAGCAGGCAGCCGCGGACGGCGACGAGCTCCTGGTGCTTCGCGGAGTCCCCGGGCACCTGGTCACCGACGATCTCGTCGCCGCCCACCGTGACGATGACTGACGTCACGTCGGCGGGTGGGGCACCAGCCGCGACGCCTCGGCTGCTGGACGTCAACGCGCTTCTCGCGCTCATGTGGGACCAGCACGTCCACCATCGAGCGGTCCGGGCCGCCTTCCGCGCATTGACGGCCTTCGCAACGACCCCAGTAACCGAAAGCGGTCTCATTCACCTATTGCTGACTCCTGCGGTCGTCGGGCGTGACGTCGCGGCCGCCGAGGCCTTCGCGGCGTTGGACGCGTTGCGCGCCCAGGATTCGTGGCACTGGGTTCCCGACGAGGCGTCGTTCAGCGACGCGCACGTCGACGTCCGCGTGCTCGGCGGGCGTCGGCAGGTGACCGACCTGCACCTGGTCGATCTGGCGGCCCGAAGCGGGTGCCTGCTGGCGACGCTCGACGCCGGGCTCCCCGAATGGCTCGCGCCGAATGATCGTCGACACGTCGAGCTGTGGAAGCCCGCCTGACGCTAGCCGAGGCCCGAGCACGACCGGGGTCAGGCACGGTGAAGGCGACCGACCGGCATACGGGAAGAGCGGTGGAGGTGGCGGCCCAGCCACGACCGGAAGGCGGTCCGGTTGCCCGGGGCCAGGTCGGCCGATGAGGTGGGGAGCGCGCGGAGGTCGGCGACCATACGCTCGTAGTCACGGTCAGCGGGGAGGTCTGCGTAGCGGCTGTAGTTGCTGTTCATGGCTACCACCGTGCCCGCGACAATCCAACAGCACAAGCGATTGTTTCTTCACCACCGTTCGTCCTAGACGTACGATTGCGCCATGATCGACATGACGCGTCTGCGGGTGTTCCGCGCGGTGGTCCATGCCGGCACCGTCCACGCCGCGGCCGCCAACCTCGGCTACAGCCCATCATCGGTGTCTCAACACATCAACGCCCTGCAGCGCGAGACGGGCCTGACGCTCTTCGAGAAGTCCGGCCGCGGGATCACGCCGACTCCGGCGGGCCTGGCACTCGCCGAGGGCAGCGAGGAGATCATGTCCTCGTTCGGGCGCCTGACCGGCCTCGTCGAGGACCTGCGCGAGGGCCGGACCGGCACCCTGACGATCGGCACCTTCCCGTCGGCGGGCCAGTACCTCATCCCGCAGGTTGCGCGCACCCTTGCCGCCGAATTCCCTTCTCTCCTGCTGAATCTCGACCTCATCGACGTCATCGACGGGCCTCGGTCGGCCTATGACATCGAGTTGCGAGCGGAGGATCCCGCGCTGGCACCGACCAGCGTCGACGGGCACCGGCGCTTCGAGCTCCTTGTCGAGCCGTATGTCGTGGTCCTCCCCCGCGACCATCCGCTCGCGGCGATGCCACAGATCGGCCTCGCCGACCTTGCCGGCGAGCGGCTGATCGCCGAGGGCATGGCCGACACCACCTGCTCGGGGATCCTCCGGCGGGCGTATGCCGCGTCCGGTGCCAATCCCCGGTATGTCGCGCGCACGAGCGACCACCACGCCGCCGTCGCGCTCGTGTCGGCAGGAGTCGGCCTCACCCTGCTGCCACGCCTGGCGATGGGACGCCTCTCGGAGGACCTGCTCGAACGTGAGGTCGCCGGCGAAGCCGCCCCGAGTCGGCGCATCGTCGCCTTCGTCAGTGAGGCCGCAGCCCCCCGCCGCGCCGTTATCCGCGCCCTGCACGTACTGCGCGAGATCGCCCGCTCCCGTGAGGCGGCAGCCGCCTGAGCGCGCTGGTCAACCAGGCAGCCCGCGCATCAGGCGATCCCGCGCCGCATGCCCGCGATCGAGGAGGGCGGTCCGCATGACCAGGCCGGCGGTGATGCGGGCTGCCTGCGTGACGGGGACGCGACGGGCCTGCCAGCGGGTCAGGTTCCCTGCGGCTAGCGCATCGGCGAGCGAGGTGGCATCGAGGATCGCGTCACAGGCACCGCGGCCCAGATTCGGCGTCATCGCGTGTGCCGCGTCGCCGATCACGACGTATCGACCGCGGACATAGCGACGTAGGGCCGGCGTCGTCCACATCCCGGTCGCCGTGGTCTCACGACCGGCCGAGGCAAGTACGCGGTCAATGACCGGCGCGCCGGCCCGGCCGAGGTGACGCCGGAATTCGCCAACGACGTCGGGCACGGCGAGCGGTTCCTGCAGCGCGCTGCGGTGGGTCGTGAACCAGTAGCCTTCGCGACCACCGGCGCCGACCACGCCGAAAAGTGCTCCCGGTCCCCAGTATTCGCCTTCCTCGTCAGCGGCGACGGCATCGTGCACGGGGCCGCGCAGTGCGACATACGGCGTCGGCAACCGCTGTGCCCGGCCCGGTTCGATGAGGCCACGTACCACCGATCGGACACCATCGGCGCCGACCACGACATCCGCGTCCAGCGTGCGCGGATCATGGATTGTGCTCTCTTCGACGCGGACCGAGGAGGGCACAGCCGCTTGGAGCGCGGCGAGCAGCACGGGTCGCGCCACCATCAGCAGCCCGAGGTCGGGGGCGCTGCGTAGGAATGCTCCCTGCAGGGTATGGATGCCACCCCTCACCTCGATTCCGTTGTCGCGCAATGGTTTTGCGCCGCCCAATCGTTCCAGCGCGCGCATGGTGCTCGGCCACAGCACAAGCCCCCCGCCGAGCCGGGCGCGCCCGGGCTCCGCCTCATAGATCGTGACCGCGAAGCGCCGAGGATCGAGGGCCGCCGCCAGGGCCAGCCCACCGATGCCCCCTCCAACAATGGCTACCCGCTGAACTGCCCGTCCACCTGAGGGGGCTGTCGAGCGTAGGCCGTCATGCATGCCACGGTCCGCACGATCGATTCACGACGCGACGAGGTGGGATTCCAGGACATCCAGGGCGCGGGCGGCATACCCTCGCCACAGTCCGGCGAAGGCCGGCATCAGCGGCCGGCCCACGGCAGTCGGCATGACATTCCACCGCCACGTCACGCGCACTCCCGCCCCGGCCGGCTCCAGTTCCCAACGGCCGTCGACCGAGTCGATCAGCGCGGCCATCGGACCACGAATGTCGCTGAGCCGGTAGGTGAAATGGGTCGGCCCCACGACCTCGGTCAGGGTTTCCTCCATCGAACCGGGACCGACCAGGTCGATATGGCGACGCTGCCCGACACTCCCCCAGGCCATCGTTTCGTCGGTGGCCCGGATGGGCGGCAACGGGCCGTACCAGTGACGGAACAGATCGGTTAGCGGCAGCGGCAAAAGTACCTCGAACGCCTGAGCGGGCGGAGACGGATACGTCCGCGACGACGTGAGCAGCACGGCCATACGTCGATCATCCACGCTGCTGACGTCAGCGGCCATGCGGCGGCGGGAGGATCGTCGTCGCAAGGACGGCGTCGACGTTGAGGGGTCCGTAGATGTGCGGGAACTCCTCACTACTTTCATGGTCACCGACCTCGACCACGAGTGGACTCGTGAGCCGATCAGGCGCGATGTCCAGGAGCACGAGCGGCGTGACGACGTCGCCATAGAACGCCGCGCGGACACGCGGCCACTGCACGGCAAACGAGGTGTGGATGAAGCCCTCGTCGGCAAGCGTGCGCCCGCGCGTCGAGATCTCGTATCGACCGGACACCTGCGAGGCGGCCCAGTCGTCCGGGTCGGCGAGGTGATAGATCGTGTCCATCGGCTCACTCTAGGCGCGGACACGCAGCTGCTCCCGCCTCGATCACAGCGTTAGGAGCGGTCGCGGGGAGGCTTGTCCTGGTCCATGCGCCGGCGCAGCAAGTCCGCCAACTCGGGGGTCTGAGTGAACCCGGCCTGTGAGTAGTCCGCGAAGGTGACCAGACGGCCACCATCACCGTCGGGAGCGGCCGCAACATTGAAGATCTGCTCCTCCTGCAGCTTGCGCAGCAATCCCCGGCGGCGGCTCGCCTCGACGCCCCACGTCAGCGCCGGCCCGCCGACCAGCAGCGCGAGGAAGGCCGCTACCCACGCCCGGCCCGACCCGGTCCCGTACTCAAAAGGCCTTCTGCGTCATCGCCTTGCGCGGGTCTCGCCGGTCGACAACGAACGGCTCGCCGGGCCCGGGGTAGGTGCTCGTTGCGATCCCATCCGGATAGCGGGCCGTGGTGCGGTGGCCGTCGAGGTCGAAGGTGACAAGGTGCGTGCACCGTCGCTTGCGACAGTCCACCTTCTGAGTCTCGATCGCCGGCACCACGGCCGTGGAGCTCGAGAACGTCTGTGCTGCAATGACTTCCTGACCGGCGATGGCGCAGCCGACCACGCCCACCAACAGGCTGAGCACAGCGGCAGTCAGCGCCGCGTCCCGCGGCGCACCGCGCAGCCCGTGGACGTCGGCTGCGGCGGATCGTTTCGGCCCCCCGCTCGCGCGATCCCATCACCACTCCGGCCGCGGCCATGGCCACGCCGAGGTAGCCCACGGCATACGTGCCCGCGCGCACGGTGTCCGCCCACGGCGGCACGCACATCACGGCTGCTCCGGTGAGCATCGCGACGAGCATGCCGGTGCCGGCCAGCGCACCCCACACCCGCGCGACCGGCCGCACCGCACTAATCGCGGAGCAGGTCACCACGACCCGCCGCCGATCACGACGACCCGGTATGCCCGTGTCCCCACCATCTCCCCCTCACTCGGCTCCCTTGGTGGCTGCTGTCCCTCAACACCACCCAGTGACGCAGGGCAGGATGTGGAGATTCCCATTCCAGCTGGCCGGGCCGAGGACCGTGCTGACGCGCGTCTCCGGCGCCTCAGGAAGGCGTCGGGAGCACCCGATAGGCGGCGACCAGAGTAGCCCTACGGTCGGAAATGGCACCCGCGCCACGGTGCTTCAGGTCATACAGGCCGATGGCCACGGTGACGACGCGCCGCCCATGAATGACCACGATCTGATGCCACAGCTGATCCGCCGACTTCTTGTGGCGCTCGAGTGCCTGGTCCCCGAGGTCCTCGACCTCGGTGAACCCCTCGGATCGCGAATAGCGTCGGCGCACCGCGGCGAGGTCACTCGCTCGGGGAACCTCGAAGGCTGAGATGGTGATGTCGCGATGTTCGACGGCAATGCTGCACTCGCGCTTGACCCAGTCCGAAGACTCGGGGTCGTCCGACTCGGACAGCCGCCCTGAGGGACTGGAGGAAGCGGGCAGACCCAGTGCGTTGGCAACCGTCGAGGCCGGCAACCACTGACAGGACCCACTCGGTGCGGATCCCGTCATACCGCTGATCGGGTCGCTCGCGTCACTGGTCTCCGAGCTCGGCGGGAGCACCAACGGCGTCGTGGGTGGGGCGTCCAGCGCGGCGACCACATCGGCATGCGCCGCCTTCAGCACCGCGAGGCGTGGCACCCTCCCCGAACCCGATCCCTTGATGGGGGTCTCGGTCTCCAGCGTGATCCGAATCGCGTGCTTGCGAGAGGTCGCCTCGATCAACTCGGTGTGATGGGTGGTGCCACGCTCGGGGCCGGCGTAAGCGCGGACGAGGTCACCAACGCCGGCCATCTCGACGAAGGCGGGTCCAAGACTCTGCCGGAACTTCTCGAACTTTGCCGGGGAGGCGAAGATGAGCCGTTCGATCACAACTTTGGTGTTGGGCGCGATGCGCACCCAGCACGACCGCGTCGCTGGGTAGGCGCCGTTGCCGAAATAGGTGCTGAGGCTGCCCACGGTTGTCCGTGGCTGGGCGCCGTCGAGGAAGCGCGACAAGGTCTCGGCCGTCCACCACGAGCACGGGCCGTCCGTCGCCGATCCGCGGACACCGAAGTCCGCGTCGGTGATCGCCGACTCCAGCGGATGGAAGCTGGCCGATGTGGGCGACGGGCTCACACTCGGTGAGACTGTGGAGTTTGCCGACGAAATGCCTTGTGGTGTAGGCACATTCGACGAATCGGAGGCGCCGCTGGCTGCCGATCCTCCCGTCGAGACACCTGAGCAACCCGCGACGAGCAAGAGCAGCGCGCCCGTCAGTGTTAGCGCCCGCCGAGTCCAGAACGTCCTGATCCCCGCCATAACGCCAGTCTGTGGGCTGGAGGCGAGGTTCGCGACCGCAGCGACAGCAACCTGTGGATAACCCTCTCGCAAAGGGGACGGCCGCCAGGGACTCACCGTGACTGGGCTCATGGGGAGGTCGCGCTCTGGTGCCGCGGATTTGGCCGCAGGATCGCGACATACCTGCCGCGTTCGACGGGACGCGCAAGGTGGCGGCATCCCCCACGAGGGCAGGCGTCGCGTCGCGCATCATGATGCACTCACGTGAAGTTATGATGCAGTCGTGCGGACCACGGTCACCATTGACGACGAGCTGCTGCGCCGCGCCCGCGCGGAGGCGCTGGCGTCCGGTCGCTCGCTGGGCGACATCGTCGACGACGGCCTACGCGTTCTTTTCGGCACCCGGGATCGTGGCGCCCGGGGCACGGTCACCCTTCCGACCTTCGGCGGTAGCGGCCTTCGACCGGGTGTCGACCTCGAGGACAAGGACGCCCTCGCCGAACTGCTTGACCTCCCGGGCGAGCAGCATGCTGCTGGCTGACGTCAACGTCTTCATCTACGCCCACCGACCCGAGAGCACGCACCACCAGCACTACCGCGACTGGCTCACCCGACGCCTCTCCGGTCTCGAACCGTTCGGCGTCAGCGAACTCGTCCTGTCCTCCTTCCTGCGCATCGTCACCAACCACCGCGTCTATCGCGAGCCCACGCCCCCGGGTCAGGCGCTGGAGTTCTGCCGCGTCGTCCGCGAAGCACCCAGCGCTGTCATCGTCCGTCCGGGTCCCCGGCACTGGGAGCTGTTCGCGGGCTATGTCGGCGAACTCGGCCTGCGCAGCAACGACATTCCCGATGCCTATCTGGCGGCCCTCGCCATGGACGCCGGAGCCACTTGGATCACCACCGACCGCGGCTTCGCCCGCTTCCCAGGGCTTCGGTGGGCAACTCCGCTGGGTTGATCATTCGTGGCACGGAGCCAGCCGTCCAGCCCGTGAATGGCGAGCAGGATTCCACTTCATGCACGGTCGCACTCGGCTGGAGCGAGATCGGTCCGGCGCTTCGGTGCCTACCCGGGCCGCAGCCCGTGGGTCGCGAGCAGGGCGCGGGCGCGACCCAAGTTCCGGTCCTCGCGCTCGAGATACCACCGCTGGCGGGTCCGCTCGTCGGCATCCTGGTGCAGGACGTCCTTGAACCGGCGGACGGCACCCGTGCCCTCGATGGCGATCTCGAGGCGGCGCCGCAGGTCAAGGTCGGCGACGGTCTCAATGAAGTCGGCCATGTCCTGCCAGCCGTCGCGACTGCCGGCGGGCGCAACCACTACCCAGTCCGGGTCGTCCTCGACGTCGACCACCACGTCCGCGCCGACGTAGGCCGCGTCGGTCAGCACCGAGCCGATCGCCTGCCCGGTCCGGGTGTTGAGGTAGCCACCCTCGTGCTCGCCGCCGCCAATCGAGTCGGTCATGATCACAGCGAGCTCGTCCAGATCGACGGGCACCGCCCGCAGAGCTGATCCCTCCGCACGCCCCTGCAGGGTTGCCAGCAACTCCTCGGATAGCAGGTCGTCGCCGTCCCACCCGCGGTCCTGCGCGCGATAGTGCAATGACGCGATTATGCCGAACAGGTCGTCCCTCCGCGCGGCCGGCGCCGACCGGTGCACCGACAGGGCGGCCACGGCAACCTGCTGCAGCGCTGGCACGAGATCGACTCCCGAGACCGCGTCGATAAGGGCGTCGACGTCACCGGCCGCAGACGCCGTCCGCACCTGCCCGAGATCGACAAGCGCCGGCGTCATGCGATAGCGCGCGTACCTGTCGAGCGCGGGCGGCACGTCGATCGGGGGCGGCCCGTCTTCGTCATCCGCGCCGCTGTCGTCGTTCCAGCGCCGGCCGTACTGGTCCGGGATGGTGCCCCAGCCCCAGATCGGCGCCGGCTCGCTCGGGTCGTCCGGCCCATAGACCTCGGCCGGGTCGGCATACCCCTCGAATGTGCAGAGGTGGAACCAGTCGTCGCCGAAGTCGAAGGTGTAGGCGAACTGCGTGCCGGTCGTCGCGACGCGCTTCTTGACCACCTCGCGCAATGAGGCGGTTTTGGGGATGGGCCCGGACATCGAGTTGCGCATCTCGGCGGCCGATTCATCATCGACGATTCGGGTGCCGTCGTCGAGGGTGAACTCTCGCAGATGGCTGAAGTCCCATCGTGCAAATGCGATGTCGATGGCCCGGCCGAGGGCGGCAAAGGTGGTGCGCGGCGGCAGGATGAAGACCCGCCCCAGCGGGTGGGTGAGCGTCTCTCCGCGCCCGCTCAGGAGATGCACCGAGATGGTCTGCCAGCGCCGCGCCATACGGTTCAATCTAGCGGCGCGGCCATCGGCCGGCCCACGCAAAGCGACCCCTGGACGAACTCAGGCAACCTCCCGGCGGCGGAGGGTCACCCGTCATCCCCAGTCGGCAGCGAGCCGAGCTAGGTCTGTCGCCGCGGCGCTCCGGGCGGCCGCCTAGCACGTGAAGAGCGCATCGGTCTTGCGCAGCACGAGAGTGTATGGCCGGCCCTGCCGTAGCGTCTCGTGAGCAACCGGAAGCTCCGCCTGCGTGACGGTCGAGGTGATGTGGTCGCGGCGCTGTTGGACCAATCGCCACTCGTGGGACTGGCTGGCCGCGTCGGCGAGGAACGCCGAAAGCTCTTGGCACTGCCGGCATGTGCAGCGCCGATCGAAGGCGATGGACCAATCGCCCGGTTCGCGTTCCGGCTTGTCGAGCCGGTCTTGCAGGCGCCCGCGGGCGTATGCCGCGAGCTCGCCCCCCGCAGCCGATCGCACCTGTGCGGGCCAGGACCGTGCAGCGTCGAGAATGCCGATGACCGTGGGCAGGAAGTCCTCGGCCGACATCAGGAGATCCTGAATGTCACGGCGCGTTGCTCCGTCCCCTTGCTCCGTGGCGGCGCGCAGCACTGCCGCCAGCGGGGCGTTCAGGTGGAGCAACTGCGCACGCGTCCACGATGTCGGGGCCACTGACGTGTGGGCGGACAGGCGCCGCCGCAGCCGCGCCCACGCCCCCCGCAGGATCGCCCGGCCGACGTCCGGATGCTCTCCCAAGGCGGCACCCAACTCCGGCAGGCCGAGATGCCACTCATCGCCGGCCGACGATGGCGTTCGGTTGGCGAACCACGAGGTGACGAGGTCGCAGACCCACGGCACGGCATACCGCTCGGTGAGCATGGACAGCGGCGCTGCCACTGCGGGGGTGACGTCTTCAATCGGGAAGGGAGCGAGCAGCATACGGGCGGTGGGGGCGTCATCCACCTCGGCCGCGACCGCCAGGACCCGAGCCAAGCGAATCGCGGCCGATCGGACCACGCGCGGCCACAGCTCGTCCATGCCGGCAAGGTCGCGCCGGACAGATGCGCGATCACCGGCCGCGAGCCGCGTGGTCAGATCGGCCAGCGCCCACGACACGTCGGCCTCTGCCCGGTTGGCGAAGGCCAAGGCGCGCGGCCAGATCAGGACGACGCCGCGGTGATACCAGCGGTCCATCGTGTTGCCGTAGTTGCCCATGAAGCCTTCGTATTCGGCGGCATCGGGTTCGAGCCGGGTCGTCGGAGTGGCCGCGCAGACCTCGGTGCCGTCTAGCCTCCGTCTTTCACGGGGCAGCGGTTTGATGACGTGAGGGGCGTGGAGGGGCTGTCGGCGTGTGGGGGCAGGCGTTGGTGCCGCGTGGCGCTGCGGTGCGG